>DATIXO010000019.1:0-5958 GCA_035518495.1 Streptosporangiaceae bacterium | reverse complement strand
ACCCACGGTCCGCGCCGTGAAGTGAGCCTGGACCCACGCGCTGATCTGCGCCGCGTCGGTCGAGCTGCCACCGGGGCCGCCGGCACCGCCCAAACCGCCCGCACCGCCGAAACCGCCAAAGCCACCGGCGCCACGCCCGGCCGGGTCGCCGCCCGCGCCGCCAGGCCCGCGGTCGGCCAGGCCGCCGCCGAAGCCGCCGCCGAAGCCGCGGCCGCCGAGCCCGCCGCCAGCCACGTAGTAGTGGATCTTGTGCTCGGAGACGAGCTTTTCGAACTGGGCGAGGCTCGGCGCGGGGTCGCTGCCCCGGAAGCCGCCGATCGCCATCACGGGGGCGCCGCCGGCGGCCAGTTCCATCGAGGCCGCGCTGTCCGCGCCGTCGGTGGCCGCGGCCCATGTGTAGTGGGAGGCCCCGCTCTCAAGCAGCCTGGCGAAAGCGCTGCTGACGCTGGCGTTCCCGCCGCCGCCGAAACCGCCAATACCGCCGAAGCCGCCCGCGGCGCGGCCCGGCCTTTCACCGGCCGCCCCGCCCGCGAGACCGGGGAACTCGCCGCGGCCGGGGACAAAGCCGCGGCCGGGACCCCGGGCGCCGCCCGGGCCGCCGAGGGCGCCGGTCATGGGGGGACCGGCGGACGGGCTCGTACCGGCGTAGGACGTGGCCGCCGTATCGAGGCTGTAGGCCAGCGGGCCGCCCAGCCCGGCGATCACCGCGAGCGCCACCGGGACAGCGGCCAGGATCATGTGCCTGCGGGCGGTGGCCGCCCGCAGGTAGGGCCCGGCGAGGATCATAACGGCTCCGGCAACGGCGGCGATGACGATCACCACCCGCAGCCAGGGGAACCATCCGGCGTTGCGGCCGAGCAGGACCCAGGCCCAGACTGCGGTGACCACCAGCGCGGTGGCCAGGGCGGCACGCGCGAACCAGGTGTGCCGGTTCCGCCACGCGGTGACGGCGCCGATGCCGGTAAGCGCGCCGATCGGTGGGGCGAGCGCGATCGCGTAGTAGGAGTGGGTGGTGCCGGACATGAAGCTGAGCACCAGCCCGGCCACCACCAGCCAGCCGCCCCACATGATCGCGGCGGCGCGGGTACGGTCGGTCCGGGCGGCCCGCCGCGACACCCACAGCATGACCACCATGGCGATCAGGGCGGCCGGGATCAGCCAGCTGATCTGCCCGCCCCATTCGGCCGTGAACATGCGGGTGATGCCGGTCCCGCCGCCGAGCGCCCCACCGCCGAACCCGCGGCCGCCGCCCGCGCCGCCGAACCCGCCAGGCCCCGGGCCAGCCGCCCCGCCCGCACCGCCGCCGAACGCGCCGGCGCCAGGACCCGGGCCGGCCACCCGGGCCGCGCCACCGAGCCCGCCGCCGCCCCGGTTGCCGGTGAGCCTGCTGAGCCCGTTGTAGCCGAATATGAGCTGGAGGATGTTGTTGTCGGTGGTGCTGCCGACGAACGGCCGGCTGGCGGCGGGGGTGAACAGCACGATCGCTACCCACCAGCCCGCGGTGACCAGCAGCGCGGCGCCGCCGGCCAGCAACTGCCAGATCCGCTTGCCGAGCCTGGGCGGGCCGCAGATCAGGTAGGCCAGCGCCAGCGCTGGCAGGGCGAGGAAACCGGCGAGCATCTTGCCGAGGAAGCCCAGCCCGAAGAGCACACCGGTCAGCACGACCCACCGGGTGCTGCCGGATTCCAGGGCCCGGATGCCGGCGTAGGCGGCCAGCACCGCCGTCAGCGTTATGAACGCATCGGGGTCATTGAAGCGGAAGATCAGCGTCGCGACCGGCGCGAGGGCCATGACCGCCCCGGCGATGATCCCGGCCGCCGGCCCGAACCAGCGGCGCACGGTGGCGTAAAGCACGCCGACCGTGGCCACGCCCGCCAGGGCCTGCGGGAGCAGCAGGCTCCAGTAGTTCACCCCGAAGATGCGGGCGGACAGCTCCATCGGCCACAGGAAGCCCGCGGGCTTGTCCACGGTGATGAAGTTGGCGGAGTCCAGCGAACCGAACAGGAACGCCTTCCAGCTCTCAGTGCCGGCCTGCGCGGCGCCAGCGTAGAACTCGTTGGCCCAGCCGTTGCGGCTCAGGCCGACCAGATAGAGCAGGGCGGTGGCCACGAGCAGGGCCGCCAGTGCCGGCCTTGCCCACGCCGGGTCGCCCGGCCTGCCGCGCAGCATCCTGGCCGCGCGGCCGCCGCGCACAGGGCCGGCGGCCTGCACGGAGCCGGGTTGCGTCGAGATGGCGGTCACCGTCAACTCCTATTCGGGCAGGTCCAGCAGTTGGTGCTGGACGGGATCGAGGTAATCTCCCGGCGCCTCGCCCGGGGTGGGCGGGACCGGGTGGACGGGTGGCGGCGCGGAGCGGCCGCGGCGGCTGCGGAAGACCCAGCTGCGGTAGAGGGCGAACCGGACCACGGTGGCTACCAGGTTGGCCGCGATCAGCACGGTCACTTCGGTCAGCCGGCCCGGGTGGGCGGAGATGGCGTGCAGGGCCGCCAGCGCGCCGGAGGTGAGGGCGAGCCCGATGCCGAAGGCGATCAGGCCGCGGGCCTGGTCGCGGGCGGCGTGGCTGCGGCCGCGGATGCCGAAGGTCAGCCGCCGGTTGGCGGCGGTGTTGGCCACCGCGGTCGCCAGCAGGCTGAGCGCGTTGGCGGCCTGCGCGGGCATGGCGGTGCGCAACAGCAGGTACAGCAGCACATAGGCGACGGTGCTGGCCACCCCGACCGCGATGAACCGCGCCAGCTGGCTCACCAGCGGGCCACGGCCGGTCCGTGCGCCGCCTGGCGGTGGGTGCAGCCGGGGTGATGCGGAGTCGCGCAGCTGGGGGACGGTGATGGTGCCGCGGGCCAGGGCGGTGCCGAGCCGGGCGATGCCGGCCAGGTCGGCGATGGCAGTGGGGATGATCTTGACGCGGGAGTCGGTGTCGTCGATCCAGTCGACCGGCACCTCGTGGATGCGCAGCCCGGCGCGTTCGGCGAGCACCAGCAGCTCGGTGTCGAAGAACCAGCCGTCATCGGTGGTCAGCGGCAGCAGCGCCTGTGCCGCGCCGCCGCGGATCGCCTTGAAGCCGCACTGGGCGTCGGAGAACCGGGTGCCCAGCACCGCGTGCAGCAGCAGGTTGTAGCAGCGGGAGATGATCTCGCGGCGCGGCCCGCGGGCCACCCGGGCGCCGCGCGCCAGCCGGGTGCCGATCGCCACCTCGCTGTGCCCCGACAACAGCGGCGCCAGCAGCGGCGCCAGCGCGTTCAGATCGGTGGACAGGTCCACATCCATATAGGCCACGACCTCAGCGCTGCTGGCCAGCCAGGCCGTCCGCAGCGCCCCGCCCCGGCCGGGGCGCTCGATCCGCACGGCGCGCACCGCGGCCAGCTCGCCCGCCAGTTCCTGCGCCAGCGCCCAGGTGCCATCGGTGCTGCCGTTATCGGCGATCGTGATACCCGCGGTAAACGGCAGGCAGTCCCGCAGGTAGCCAGCCAGCCGCCGGACACTCGGGCCCAGATCACGCTCCTCATCCCTGACCGGGATCACAATCTCCGCTTGGAGGCCGATGTGGCATGAGGCCAGAGGGAGCTCCGGCGCGAGTGACGGCACCGGTAAGGGCCGGGCGGCGAGTGACGGGGCTGCACATGACTGGGCTTCGGGAAGCCGGGAGTCAGAGCCTCTCATGCCCCCAGGCTCAACGAAGATGTTGCGCCGTCACTGAGATAATCCTCTAAAGGTGCTCCAAGCCCGCCCTATCGCGCCTTGACCTTCGCTTTACGATTGACGGCCCGCGATGCCATTCGGCGGCCGGCCGGTGACCTATGGCCCCTGCCCGGTCAGTGACCGGGGCTCGATCCTGTAGCCGGGGAGCGACGTGCTCCCAGGAGTCTGGTGGCTCCCAGCACGAAGGAGGGGGTCCAGATGTCCCACGGTATCTCCCACGACACACCCACCGGCAGCGAGCTGGACGCGCCTGCCACCGGTGAACAGCTCGCCCGCCAGCAGGCCATCAGGCAGATCGAGCGCAAGCGCCGCTTCTGGGGCGGCACCGTCACGGCCGCGGTCGGCATGATCATCCTCGTGGCCATCTGGGCCACCACGGAGTACCACAACGCGGGCGGCTGGCCGGCCGGCGGTTTCAGCCAGAGTTCCGGAATCCCGGGCGTGTGGAACATCTGGATCATCTACCCGTTCATCGCGTGGGTGCTCCTTACCGCCGCGGGCGCCTGGTTCACTTATGGGCGCAAGCCAATTTCGGAAAGCGAGATCAGGCGCGAGATCGAGCGTCAGGACGTAGATCGCCAGGCCCGCGCGTAGCAGTCCACGGCCTCGGCGTAGTGGCCGAGGTGAAGGTGGGCGAAGCCAAGGCTGTCCCAGGTGGCGGCCTCGCTGGCTGGGGCGGGTTTCGGCCGGGCCAGGCCCGGGTCGGCGGTGAGCACGCGCTGATGCAGTTCGCTCAGCTCGGTTCCCGGCTCGGCACCAAGCTCCTCGACCAGCACCCGGCGGGCTTGCTGGTAGGCGGCAAGCGCCTCGCCCTGCCGGCCGTCGCGGTAGAGGGCGAGCATCAGCAGCGCGTGCAGATGCTCGCGCAGCGGATGGGCGCCGACCAGGTCCCGCAGCTCGGCGATCACCTCGGTGTGGCGGCCCAGGTGCAGGTCGGCGTCGATGCGCACCTCCAGCGCCTGCAGCCGCAGCTCCGCCAGCCGCGGGACCTCCCGCACCGCCAGTGAGTCTGACTCGACATCCGCCAGCGGCTCGCCCCGCCACAGCGCCAGCGCCGCACGGGTCTCGCGCCCCGCCATCTCCCACGAGCCTTCCCTGGCGGCCGTCCAGGCGGCCGCCAGCAGGGCCTCGAACGTGGCCACATCCAGTTCGCCGGCCTGCACGCTGATCAGGTACCCGCGCGGCCGGGTGAGGATCCGGGAATGGCCGGCGTCCCCGAGCGAATGCCGCAGCCTCTTCACATAGTTCTGGAGGGTTACCCGCGCCGACGGCGGCGGATCCGGTCCCCAGACGGTCTCGCCCAGCTCATCCAGCGGCATCACCCGGTTGGCCTTCAGCAGCAGCGCCGCGAGGACCGCGCGCTGCTTTGGCTGCGACACCGGGACAGCCCGCCCGCTGGCACGCACCACTAACTCCCCGAGCAGGCAGAATTCCATCTCTGTGGCCATGCCCGTCACCACCCGCACACCATGCCGGTGAACCAGTTCAGCGTGGCTGTCCCGGACGGCAGTGCGGCGGGCAGGGGAGAATACCGCAGTCCTCGGAGGTTCATGGCTGCACCCTTGCTCTTGCGGGATCGGGTCGCGGCCGGGCACCAGACGGTGCGATCGTGCGCGCCGCAGCCATCGTCAGGGACTGGCATTAAGTCTGGGTTGCGGGCCCGGTCCAGCGCATGTACCGGTGATTGACAATCCGGGCTACCCAGCGCATGCTGACCGGCCGTGCGATAACATCGCTGGTATGGCCTGGGGCGAGGTGGAACTCGAGCCCGAGGTCAGCGAATGGCTGGAGGGGCTGGATGACCAGCGGTGGGCGCAGGCAATGTTCCACCTGGACCTACTGGAAGACCGTGGCGTGCTGCTGGGCGAGCCGTACACCCGCCAGCTCTCGGGAAAGCTGCGGGAGCTGCGGTTTTACTGCGGCGGAGAACGGGTCCGCATCTCCTACTGGATTGCGCCGGGACGCCGGATCATCATGCTGACCGTGTTCACCAAGACCAGGATGCGCGAGACCACCGAGATCGCCAGAGCGGCCGCGGCGATGGCCCGCTGCCAGCGCGAAGGCCACACCGCCGACGAGAACGAGGAGGGATGACGATGAGCCAGGCCACCCCGCGGCGCATCAGCCTTGCCGAGGCCCGGGAAGCCCGCATCCACCGCCCGGAAGCGGCCGCTGCATACGAGCAGGCCAGGCTGCGCTATGAGCTGGCCGAGGCCATCCGCGCCCGTCGGGAAGAACTCGGCTGGTCCCAGCGCCAGCTCG
>DATIXO010000018.1:0-21917 GCA_035518495.1 Streptosporangiaceae bacterium | reverse complement strand
CCCGCCGCCCCGACTGACCGGAACCTGAGCTGGCCGGAACCTGAGCTCCTGGCCAGAGGGGCCTTGCCCCTGCACCGAGCCTGGGACCGATTTCAGCCGCAGGTGCGCTCCCCCGCCTGTTCAACCAACGCGAACGCCATGCCGACCGACGTGCCATCGGCGGTCAGTCCGTGAGGTTGAGTGCCGACTCTCCACGTCCAGATCGACGGTCAACTGATGGTCAGATGATCTTGACGGTCACTCCGGCCGGTCGGGAACCTGGGCTTGACCTGCTGGTTTGTCCCTTACGGAATCGAACCATAGACCTTCTCCTTGCCATCCGGGCTTTCCTAGGTTCACTGCCCAACACCGTGTCCGCCGGGCCAGCAGCAGCCGCCGGCCCGGCCCGTATCGGGACCTGCGGCCGGCCGGGAAACATGCCGGCTGCCAGAGACGGCCCGCGCACGTATACCCGCCTGGTTGAGGGCGGGATTGGGCGAGTCGAACCCTTCATCCGGTCCCGCCGGACGATAGTCCGGCCTGGGCACGCCGGGGCACTTCGCGGTGGCCAGGCCGGGCGGCCGGGACGAAAGCCCAGCTAACCGGGCCGCTGGTCCCTGGTAGGGCGGGAACTGCCGCGGTGGGATGGAGGGGATGAGACGGGCAGCACTGCTGATGCCCCAGCTACGGTTTCACCCGCGTGGCGGTCAGGAGCGTGGCCTTCTCGGGAAGGAATCGCCAGTCATGACCGGATCGAGCCTGGCCCCCATCATCATCCCCATCGTCGCGATGATCGCCCTGAGCGGGTGGCTCGCCATGGTGTACTACGCCAACGCCCATCCCGAGTGGAAAGCACATCGTGCAGCGCCCAACCCAGTTAGCACCGACACGACGGTCCGCGCTGATGACCGCAAGCAAGTCACGCGGCTAGACGTCACGGCCGCGGCCAGGCGCGACCAAGACACGGCCGAGCCTGGCGTTCATGCGGGCAGCGGACGAGCGGCTTCGCCACCGCCGCGGCGAGCCGCATAACCCGGGGCGTACCCAGAAGACGCCCATATCTCCAGCAAGGCCGGTGCAGGCAGGCGACCGGCTGTTTGCACGAGTTCAGCGCTAGCACCGAAGGATCCGTTCATTAGGGAAACCTGATCGCTGGCATTCTGGGACGTGCGGCTAGCGCGGATGGGTCATGGGAGGGTCTGCCCGGGGGGCGGCGCGGGCGTGTCGGCGAGCCGGTCGACCGCGCGGGCGAGGGCGGCGAGGGCGGGTACCGCGGCGGCCAGCGCCCGCCGCTGGGGTGCGGGCAGGGTGGACAGGGCCAGGTGCAGCACGGCGGCGTTGGTGGCCTGCCAGGCGTGCACGGCCTGCTGCCCGGCTTCGGTGGCGGTCAACTCGACCGCCCGCCGGTCGCCGTCGGCGGTGGCGCGGCTGATCATGCCCTGGGCGGTGAGGGTGTTGACGATGGTGGTGACGGTGTTGGGCCGCATGTGCAGCAGCCGGGCCAGCTGGCCGGGCCGGGCGCCGGGGTGCTCTGTCACTGCGGACAGCAGCTCGAGCTGGGCTACCGCCAGCGGGTTGGCGGGGTCGGCGACACGGGCGCCGCGCCGCAGCGCGCGGCGCAGCCGGGCGATTCCCTCGGCCAGCCCATCCGGCTGGGCCGCGCCGCTGCGGGCGGCGCTGCCGTCAGCCGCGGTGGTCTGGTTCATTGATGTCCTCCCGGCCTGCGGTGGCGACCGCGGGTGTGGGTGCGGCGGCAGTGCGGGTGCCGGCCCAGGTGGCGGCCAGGGCGGCTGCGGTCAGCGCCGCGATGGCCACCCACCCGCCATCAGCATGGCCCAGGCGTGTCCCACCGTGCAGCCCCAGTGTCGCTACCGCCACGCCCAGGGCGGTGCCCAGGCCGCGGGTCATGTTCACCATCCCGCCCGCGGTGGCCGCGTCGCTCGCCGGGACGGCCGCCATGATCTGAGCGTTGTTCGCCGGGATGTAGGTACCCAGGCCCGCGCCGAGAACCGCCAGCGAGACTACCGTCAGGGCGGCGGGACCCGGGATCGCCAGCGCCGCCACCGAGCAGCTGGCGAGCAGGCCCCCGGCGGCGCAGTGCCGCCGGTTAGGCCAGCGCGGCGGCAGGATGCGTTCGGCCACCACCGCGGCCAGCCCGAACCCGGCCGGCAGCGCGCTGAGCAGCAGCCCCGCCTGAAGCACACTCCCGCCGTGCGCGGCCAGGGTCTGCGGGAGCAGCACCAGCGGCCCGAACAAGACCATGTAGACGCACAAGGCGCCGCCCAGCGCGGGCGCGATCCCGGCTGCCGCCAGCAACGGCAGGTCAATCAGCGGCGCCGGTGAGCGCCGCTCCCACCAGATCAGGCCCGCACCGGCCACCACCGCGGCCACTGCCAATCCCACCAGCGCCCGGACCGGCAGGCCCAGGCCAGACAGCGAGGAAACAGCGACCAGCATGCCCGCCACGGCCAGGGCCAGCAGCGTCATCCCGGGCAGGTCGCTGCCCCGGCCATGGGCGAGCTGGTGGGTGCGCGGGAGCAGGAACCACCCGGCCGCCACGGCGATCGCCCCCACCGGCACGTTCACCAGGAAGATCCACCGCCAGCCGGCCGAGGCGACCAGCAGCCCACCCACCACCGGGCCCAGCGCCAGGCCCAGCGCCTGCGCGCCGGCCTGGATTCCCAGCGCCGCCCGCCGCCGCCCGGCCGGCGCGCTGGTGGCCACCAGCGCCACGCTGTTGGCCTGCAGCATCGCCGCCCCGGCCGCCTGCACCACCCGCAGCCCGATCAGCACACCCAGCGACGGCGCCAGCCCGCACGCCGCCGACGCGCCGGCGAACACCACGAACCCGTACAGGTACACCAGCTTGCGGCCGACGCGGTCCGACCAGCGGCCCACCGGCACCAGCAGCGCCACCAGCGCCAGCAGATACGCCAGCGACACCCACTGCACCCCGGCCAGGCCCACGCCGAACTGGCGCTGCAACGCGGGGAACGCCAAGGTCACGATACTGGCATCCAGCTGGCCCATGAACGCCCCGAAACACACCGTGGCCACGGCCAGCCACGGCGCCAGCCGGTGCTCACGGACCACGGCCGGCCGGGCCGGCTCACGCAGCAGCATCACCGCCGGCCTGTTGCCGGGTGCCAAGCCAGAACTCCCCAACGTTCGCCCTTTACTTCTGTAGAAGAACCATTTATTGTTCTATCACAGAAGGATCAGCATCAGCAACGTCCGGTGGCAGCCGGGCAGCGGGCCACGGCGAGGCCCGGACCGCGGCAGTGTCCTAAGCGGGTCACGCTCAGGCAGCTGATGCGGTCCCGGTCGCCCAGGCGCGATCGGGCCGACTCAGATGGTGATCTTGGTGGATGACGCAGCGGGCAAGACTTTGCTCCGGCGGGGCTTTGCCCTGGAGTTCGTGACGCTGGGCTGGAACGTGATCGGCGTAGTCGTCCTGGCGATCGCCGCCGTCGCGGCACGGTCGGTGGCACTGGCCGGCTTCGGGCTGGACTCACTCATCGAAATCGGCGCATCGACGGTCGTGATCTGGGAGCTGTCCGGTACCGGGCACGCCCGGCAGCGCCAGGCGCTTCGCCTGATCGGCTGCGCCTTCGCCGCGCTGGCGGTCTACCTGCTGGTCCAGTCGAGCCTGGTGCTGGCCGCCGGCTATCACCCGCGCCACTCCGCCGTCGGCATCGGATGGACCGCCGCCACCGCGGCCGTCATGTTCGCACTCGCCTTCGGCAAGGCCCGCACCGGCGCCGCCCTCGGCAATCCCGTCCTCCAGACGGAAGGCCGGGTCACCCTGATCGACGCCATCCTGGCCACCGCGGTCTTGACCGGCCTGGCACTGAACGCCGCGCTCGGCTGGTGGTGGGCCGATCCCGCCGCCGGGTATGTGCTCGTCTACTATGCCGCTCGTGAAGCACGCGAGATCTTCACTGGCCACTGACTGACGCCGCCGAAGACGGCACGTGCCGTTCAGCGCGGGCCTCACGCTCGATGAGATCAAAGCGCTGCTGCCCGCATTGCCGGATGACAGAACGCAAATCGAGCAGCTACACGAAGTGGCCGGCAGGAAGCATCGGGAACAGCACCTTACCTTGCGGCTGGCTTCCCTTTTTATCTCTGTAACAGAACTAGAATTACTTCTATCACAGACATGACTGAGCGAGCTAACCGCGCTAACCTGCTGGCATGGCGCTCATCCCCAGCCCGCCGGTCAACGGCATCCACATCGGGCCGGCGTTCATCCACCTCTACGGCCTGATGTATGTGATCGGCATCACGCTCGCGATCTGGATCACTCGCAGGCGGTGGCGGGCCGCGGGCGGCGACCCTGCGCTGGTCGGCGACGTGGCATTGTGGGCGGTGCCGGCCGGGATCATCGGCGGGCGGATCTACTTCGACCTCACCACCCCGGCCGACATCCCGCACGTGTGGTACGGGGTGTTCGCGGTCTGGTCCGGCGGGCTGGGTATCTGGGGCGGGGTCGCGGCCGGGGCGGCGGCCGGGATATGGCGGGTGCGCCGGGCCCACGCCGACGCCGCCCGGTTCGCCGACGCGGCCGCCCCGGCGCTGCTGGTGGCCCAGGCGATCGGCCGGATCGGCAACTACTTCAACCAGGAGCTATTCGGCCGCCCCATTTCACTACCGTGGGCGCTGGCGATCTCACCGTCGCACCGCCCGGCCGGGTACGGTCAGTATCCGGGATTCCAGCCCACGTTCCTGTACGAGCTGATCTTCGACCTGGCCCTCGCCGCGGCACTGGTGTGGCTCGGCCATCACCGGCCCATCCGCCCACCTGGGCTGTTCGCCCTCTATGTCGCCGGGTACTCGGCGTTCCGGATTTTCGAGGAATCGCTGCGGATCGACTCATCCGAGCACTTCCTGGGCCTGCGGCTGAACTTCTACATCGCCTCCGCGCTGACGCTGGCCGGGATCGCCTGGTTCGTGCGCATACAGCGCACATCCCGGCCGAAGGCCAAAGGCGCCGCACTGCTCGCGGCCGGCACCATCCTGTGCACCGCCGCCACCGGCTGCGGCCTGGCTACCCATGCCGGCCAGGCCGCTGCGATGCCACATCAGCCGACCATCGGGACGCTGATCCAGCACTAGCCGGCCCGCGAGCTGGGCCCATGATCCCAGCATGGGCTACTAGCAAAAGCCTGGTCAGGGCGTGGTGGTGTTGCCCCACTGCTGCCAGCGCCTCCGCCACCTGGCTGGGCACCTCGCTCTGCCCGCTTGGGCGGTAACGGCAACGCACCGGATCCGCCCGGCGGATCCAGATTGCGAAGGGGCGGTGGCTGTGCGAGCAGTGGGCTGGTGAAGGCCCAGTTTTGGAGCGCGGCGCCGACACAGGGATCCCGGCCCAGCCCGGCCGCTGTCGGCTCCGACAGCGGGTGCCCACCAGTCCACGCTGGGTCGGATGCAGCAGAGGTCATGCCGGAAGCCTGCCTGCACGGGGACGTTTGTCCCTTGCCCGAGGCAGCTGGGTCCCGGACGCTTCGAGAATGAGCACCCTGATGGGCAGCCTGCGATGAGCCGGGTGGTGATCCTCGGCGCGGGAATCTCAGGCCACACCGCCGCCGCCTTCGCCAGGAAGTGGCTGGGCCGGGACGACACCGTGACGGTGGTCTCGCCGAATGAGTCCTACAACTGGATCCCGTCCAACATCTGGGTCGGCGTCGGCCTGATGGGACCGGGACAGGTGACGTTCCCGCTCGCGCCCGTCTACGAGCACCACGGCATCGAGTTCAAGCAGGCCTGGGCGCGCGAGATCCACCCGGAGGGCGACGCCGCCAGCACGGCGCCCTACGTGGTCATCGAGCGGGCGTCCGGCACCGCGGAGAAGGTTCGGTATGACTTCCTGATCAACGCCACCGGGCCCCGGCTGCGCTTCGACAAGACCGAAGGACTCGGCCCGGAGCACAACAGCCTGTCCGTGTGTACGCCCGAGCACGCCGTCGCGACCTCCGCCGCGCTGGATGAGGCGGTGCAGCGGATGCGTCGCGGCGAGCGGCAGCGCTTCCTGGTCGGCGTCGGTCACGGCACCTGCACCTGCGAGGGAGCGGCGTTCGAGTACGCCGTGAATCTGGAGTTCGAGCTGCGGGCCCGCAAGGTCCGGGACATGGCGGAGATCACATGGATCACCAACGAGTACGAGCTCGGCGACTTCGGCATGGGCGGCATGCAACTGAAGCGCGGCGGCTACGTCGTGCCGAGCAACCTGTTCACCGAGTCGCTGTTCGCCGAGCGGGGCATCGACTGGATCACCCGCGCCCACGTGAGCAAGGTGGACAAGGACCGGGTCTGGTACGAGACCCTGGACGGGGCGCAGCGCGAGCAGGAGTTCGACTTCGCCATGCTGCTGCCGCCATTTTCCGGCGTCGGCCTGCGGGCGTATGACCGCGACGGCGGCGACATCACCGGCCAGCTGTTCCTGGCAAACGACTTCATGCGCGTGGACGCGGACTACGGCGCTAAGCCCTATGAGCAGTGGGCACCCGGCGACTGGCCGCGGACCTACCAGTCACCGGCTTACCCGAACATCTTCGCGGCCGGGATCGCGTTCGCCCCGCCACATGCGATCTCGCTCCCGCACACGAGCCCGAACGGCACGCTGATCGCGCCTGCGCCGCCCCGTACCGGGATGCCGTCGGCCGGGATCGGCAAGGCCGTCGCCCGCAGCATCGCCGACATGATCGGCGGCGCCGAGCGGCCGACCCACACGGCGTCGATGGCCGAGATGGGCGCGGCCTGCGTCGCCTCCGCCGGCGCGCACCTGCTCACCGGTACCGCCGCATCGATGACCGTCTACCCGATCGTCCCCGACTTCGACCGCTACCCGCGGTACGGGCGCGACCTGAACCAGACGTTCGGCGAGATCGGCCTCGCCGGGCACTGGATCAAGATCCTGCTGCACCACATGTTCCTGTACAAGGCCAGGCTCCGCCCAGGCTGGGCCATCATCCCGGAGTAACCGTCATGGCCGTTCCCGACCCTCCCGCCAGCGCCGCCCCGGCAGCCGATGCCGCCTCCGCCTCCCGCCGGGCCACGGCCGGGCCAGCTGCCAGCAGCTCCGCCATAGTGACGGCCGACACCGCACCCTATGTCACGCGGCCCACCCGCTGGACGATCTTCCTGCGGACATTCGTCCCCTGGCAGCTCTGGCGATTCGCCCGCATCAACCTGAAGATGATCAGGATCACCCGCCGCACTGGCGGCTAAGGGCGCAATCCGCCGCCAACGCGATCAGTTCCGGCAGCCGAGGACTCAGCGGCATACCGACTTCAGCCACCCGTGACGAGCAGGGTTGGCAGCTGTTGCAGGGTACGGGCAGTGCGTGCCGCGCGTCGCGCCCACCAGTGCCGGGGATCGTGTCCGCCGATGGACTGTTGCGTGGCATGCAGGACCGCCCACCGGCGTGCATGGTCAGCGAGCCAGGCCACCGCGGCGCCGACGTCCTGGTCGAGCAACGCTCCCAGCGTGTAACGCCGCTCCCCCACGCGGTACCCGAGGCCTGTCACCGCAGCGGCCTCTCGCAGGTCTTCGCGGGTAAGCAGGACGCCTGAGCGCGCCGGCGCGATGAGCGCGTCGAGCAGCTGGCCGCGGTTCTCCGGCCGTCCGATCGGTGCGGGGGCCGCGCGCAGTGCCAGCGGGAGGGCGGGTGGCCCCGCAGCGCGGTGTGCTTCCCGGCCGAGAGCTACCAGGGTGAGTCGCGCCCACGCGGCCAGCGGCGGCGCGCCCAGGCGGATGACGGCTGTGAGATAGCCGGGTGCCCAGGACCACAGATGCTCGAAAAGAAGTACCTGGCGGGCATGCCGCACCCGGTCGCGGGTGGTCTGGCTCCGCGCCTCCGCCTCGGCCTCGCTGAGTTCGGCGTACAGCATGAGCAGGAGGCCGAGGTGATCGGCGTCCTGCGGCGGCCGCAGTCCGATCGCCCGCCAGAACCCGGCCACGCGGTCCAGGCCCTCCCCGCCGAGCATGCCATCCTGGCCGAGGTAGATCGCAGCGTGGGGCGGCGCGGCGAGGACGAACACCCCCGTGTGTTCGGCCGCGGTCGGCGCGGGCAACCCGAGGCTCTCGGTCACCGGCCGGCCGTGGGGCGGCGGGCTGGTCACCACCGAGCCAAGTGCACGCAGTAGCTCCGGGCTGGCGGCGCTGCGGCTGACGGTCATGGCCGTGTCACGGAGCGGGCACACGGTAGGCGCTGGCGGTGGGCCTGAGCGGGCGGATGAGCCAGCGCGGACGGCGCAGTGCGCCTGGCGACCCGCGGGTTGCCGGGCGAGCGAGCTGCAGCCATTCCCGGTACACGGCCCGCGCCCTGCTGGTGTCCACCGCGATGTCACCGTGGCGATCGCCAGGCTTGGCGGGGCGTACCCGCACCGCCTGGTGCCAGCAGTGCATGCCGGAGATCGGGTCGGGGTGGACAGGGAAGGTGAGGTTCTGGTGCACGCCGGTGTCGCTCCACCAGATCCGCTGAGTATCAGGGTCGCTGGATGCGTACGGTGCAACCGGGGACCGGCGCTCCATGGCCCAGCCGTCATCGCCTTGGCGGAGATCGACGGTGGCCATCATGGCGCGCTGGCCCGGCTGGCCTTCCAGCCGCCAGCGCCCCATGTGATGGCTGCAGGCGACCACGCCCGGCCGGATCCCTTCGGTGATCCACGCCTTGGCAACAAAGTGGCCGATGTCGGTCTCGACCCGTACCAGATCGCCGGTGCGCGTGATACCGAGCCGCCCGGCGTCGCTGGGGTGGATCCAGACCGGGTTGGTGTGGGCGAGTTCGTCCAGCCACTTGGCGTTGGCCGAGCGGGTGTGGATCTGGGTGGGCAGCCGGAACGTGGACAGCAGCACCAGCTGGCCGGCCGCCAGCCGGTCCGGGTGGACATGGCTCTTGATGTAGCCGGGTACCGCGTGCTCCGGCCACCCCCAGTCCGCAAGCGTTGATGAGTAGAACTCCAGCCGCCCAGAGGGGGTGGGGAAGCCCCGGCGCACTGTCCCGTCCACCTCGACCCCGACCGGGCGGCGTCCCTCACTGTCCAGCTCCGGTGCGCCCGTGGGCACGATATTCGGGCTGAACGGCTTCGCCGCGGCGGTGTAGACGCGCCCATCCGGGGTCACCTGGATGTCCTGGAGCTCTGCGGCTGGGACCGCCTGCTGGTGCAGCGGACCCTGTCCGGATGTGATCTCGAAGGCTCCGTAGCGGCGCATCCACTGCAGCGGGGTGAGGTCCTCAGCCGCGGCGCGTTCCGGCAGGCCGGGCACGGAGTTCTCGAACATCCAGCCGTAGTACTCGTCGACGGTGAGCTTCTCGCCCGGGCATGCGCGTGACTCGTGATATTGGCGGATGCCGAGTGAGCCGTCCGGGTCGATCCGCCAGGACAGCTCGATCCAGAACTCGTTCTCCTCCCACACCTCCCCGGGGTTCACCTGGCGGCTGTCGGTGACGGTTTCCCCGAGGCGCTCGCGGGCCGCGCGCAGCACCGGCTGGCGGAACCCGATCCACTGCCCGTCGTACTGCTCGTAGGAATGCGTGTCATGCCGTTCCGGTCCGTGTCCCATCGGAAGGATGTAGTCGGCGAAATAGGCTGACTCGTTCCAGGTCGGGGTGAGCGCCACGAAGCAGCCGATCTTGCTCTCATCGGTCAGGACCTCCATCCAGGACAGGCCGTCCGGGTTGGTCCATACCGGGTTGTAGACGCGGATGAAATAGGTGTCGAGCCTGCCGCGGCCCTCGGCGAGGAAGTGCGGGAGGAGGAACGACATCTCGTTCTGCGCCAGCGGATACTCCAGCGGCCAGGTCAGGTCCTGCCACACTTCTGGGTGCGGGGGCGTGTGGATCGGTGTGGGCACAAACTTGTTCAGCCCGTTCGGGAACGTGCCGCCCTCGGTGGCGACCGCGCCGAGCAGCGCCGAGATGAGAAACAGGGTCCGCGCCACCTGCCAGCCGCCGAGATTCCCAGCGGCGGCCGACCGCCAGACGTGTGCGGCGAACCGGGTGCCCGCGCCCGCGACGACCTCAGCGACCTCCGCCAGCACCCCCGCGTCGATGCCCGACTCGGCGGCCGCGTACTCGAAGGTGAACTCTGCGTACAAGGTGGCCAGGACGTTCTCGAAGGCTTCGAAGGTGACCGGCAGGTGTGGGTGGCAGGCCTGCAGGTATTCGGCCCAGTTCCACCACTGGCGGACGAACTCCCGGTCGTAGCGGCCGGTGGCGATCAGGTGCTGGGCCACGGCCAGGTTGATGGCCGCCTCGCTGCCCGGCACCGGCGAGAGCCAGTGGTCGGCGTGCGTGGCGGTGTTGGACAGCCGCGTGTCGAGCACGATCACCTTGGCGCCGCGGGACCGGGCTGAAGTGATGCGCTGGGCGTGCGGGTTGAAGTAGTGGCCGGCCTCCAGATGGGCGCTGATTAGGTAGATGACGTTGGCGTTGGCGTAGTCAGGGCTGGGCCGGTCGGCGCCCATCCAGAACTGGTAGCCGGTGCGCCCGCCGCTGGAGCACACGTTGGTGTGGGAGTTGTGCCCGTCCACCCCCCAGCTCGCGAGCACCCGCTCGGTGAAGCCGTCTTCGCCTGGGCGCCCGATGTGCACCATGATCTCGTTCTGGCGGCCCTCGGTGATCGCGCCGCGGATGCGGGCGGCGATCGCGTCCAGCGCCTCGTCCCAGCTGATCCGCTCCCAGCCGCCGCTGCCCCGGGCTCCTGACCTTCGCAGTGGGTACAGGATGCGGTCGGGATCGGTCACCTGGTTGATGGTGGCCGGTCCCTTGGCGCAGTTGCGGCCGCGCGAGCCGGGGTGCTCGGGGTTGCCTTCGAACTTGCGCACCTGCCCGCTGGCACGGTCCACGTAGGCAAGCAGCCCACACGCTGACTCACAGTTGAAGCACGTGGTGGGCACCAGCAGGTAATGGTGCTCCGTCCGCTTCGGCCACGCCCGGGAGTCGAGCTCGACCCAGTCGTCCCAGCGCTCCTTCGGCGGAAACGCCGCCAGCTGGACACGGCTAGGGCCCTGGTAGAACGTCTCGCCCCGGGCTTCCACCGCCGAGCGCGCAGCAGACACCCGCGCTCCCAGGGCGTCCAGCTCGTCGGTCTGGTCAGCGCGATCCGGCATCCGTCAGCTCCTCACGCCAGCGGGACGGACTGGCCAGCCTGGACGTAGGCGTGCTCGTGGGCGAGCAGCCCGGCCAGCGCGAGCGGGCCGGCCGCCATCCCGATCCAGGGAGCGGCAACGGCCACTGCCACCAGGATCAGGCCGGGCCAGAAGAACCATGCGTACCCGCCCCGGGTCATCTCCCGGATGGCCAGGTGAGCGTGCGCTGTCACATGCGGGAGCGTTATTTCGCCGGCCACCAGCAGCACATGCGCCGCCGCGCCGGCGGCCAGCACCACCTCCACCGCGCTCACCGCCGGCCTAGGCGCCAGCCAGACTGCGAGGGGGAGGACTACCGCAGCGCCGGCCAGCACGGCCTGCACGGCCAGGTGCGGCGCCAGCAGCGGGCTCTGCCACAGATCCCGCGCCTTAGCCTGCGCGAACAGGTAAGCGGTGTAGACAGCGGTAGCCAGCGCCAGGGGCAGCCCCGCCCCGGCGAGCACCTGCCGGGCGGCCGTCCAGCCGGCCAGCGACGCCAGGAGGTAGAGCGCCACCACCGCGCCGTAGCCACCGATGATGAACGAGCCGCGGACCAGCCAGCTGCGCCAGTGATGCCTGGTGAAAATCAGATAGAACCGCAGCGGGTGCTTGAGATCCCAGATCAGCACAGCACCAGTGACCCCCAGGAACACCAGGGCGAGCACCGGCGCCGCCCAGCGGACCAGCGAGTCTGCCCAGCCCAGGTAGCCGGTCAGCGCGAGCAGCACCGGCACCAGGAAGGCGCCGGCGGCGATGCTCTTGGTCCAGGTGTAGAGACTGACCCGCCATCCCCACGGCGCATGGTGGGGCACGTCATAGGAGAGCAGAGCGGCAGCTGAGGAGGTAGGCCGGGCCGGGTGGCCGGAAACAACAAGCTGCGCGTCCGGTGCCCCCTGGGTGGCCCAGGCGAACAGGCCGCCGTCCGGCCGGCGCGCCGCGAGGGGGTCCAGCGTCGCCTGATGCGCGCCCTTGTAGTACACGGCGGGCCGCGTCTCCTTTTCCGGGCGGCGCACCTGGACCGGCTCCCGCGCGACGATCTGGGCGACCTGCGACGTGGGGTCGCTGGCGTCACCGACGAGAATCGCCTCGGTCGGGCATACCGTGACGCAGGCCGGCTCGAGGCCGATGTCGAGGCGGTGTGCGCACATGTTGCACTTCTCGGCCGAGCGGTCTTCGGGGTTGATGAAGATAGCGTCGTAGGGACACGCGGCCATGCACGCCTTGCACCCGATGCAGACCGACTTGTCGAAGTCGACGATTCCGTCCTCGCGGCGGAACATCGCCTGGGTCGGGCACGCCGTTACGCAGGGCGCATCGGTGCACTGGTTACATCGCGTCACCTGGAACGCGCGGCGGGCCTGCGGGAACACGCCGACGTCGACGGACTTGACATAGGTCCGGGTCACTCCGACGGGGACCTCGTTCTCGCTCTTGCATGCCGTCGTGCACGCGTGGCATCCGATGCACCTGGTCTGATCGAGCACCTTCAGCCACCGCGTCGGCGGGCTGCAGTCTGGCGTCATGACGTGATGGGAGCCTGGGCGCGGGGGATCAGGGGGCGTGTGAGGGACACAGCGGCGCGTTCAGCGTTCTCGAATTGGTCGTCGATGCTGATGACGCTGCGGCCGCGGGCGGCGAGCATGGACGCGGCCACCACGGAGCGGTAGCCGGTGTGGCAGTGCACCCACACCTGGCCGGGAGGGATCTCGTTGGCCCGGCCCGGTAGCTCGCTGAAGGGAATGTGCACAGCCCCGGCGATGTGGCTCTCCTCCCATTCGAGCCGGCGGCGGACATCCAGGACGACCAGCTCACCGTCGTGGCCGCTGGTGCTGAGGGCGGCGGCGAGGTCGCTGAACTTGGCGAGCCGCATGGATGCCAGCGGCTGGCCGCCCGACCAGTCTTCCGGCCGGCCAGCCGCGGCGGCCGCCGGGCGGTCGATCCCGATCCGCACCAGTTCGCGCTGGGCTTGGCCGACCTGCTCTGGGGTCTCGCCCAGCAGGGTCAGCGGCGTGCCCCACGGGATCACCCAGCCCAGGTAGGTGGCGAAACTGCCATCGAGCGGGAAGCTGAATGAGCCGGGCACAAAGCCCGCTGCGAAGGCGACCCGGCCGCGTAGGTCAATGACCCACTCGCCGGCCTCGATGCGCCGGCGTACCTCGCCCGCGTCGGCCCGCCGCGGGGGTGACAGGTCGGGGCCGTCCGGCCCAGCGATATTGGCGGGTCCCATGTGGGCGTAGTAGGCGGGCCACGCATCGAGCCCGGTGAGGAGGGTCTCGATGTAGGCCTGCTCGTCGGCGGTGAGCACGGGATTGAACTGCTTCTCCCGCCCGATCGTGGATGACAGCGCCTGCGCCTGGGTGGCGGCACAGAAGCTGCCGAATCCGTGCGTCGGGAAGATCTCGGCTGAGTCCGGCAGCTCACTGGCCAGGCGGTGGGCCGAACGGAACTGCGCGTGGGCGAGCGCCGCGGTGTTGTCCGGCCCGAGCAGGTCCGGCCGGCCAGTCGAGCCGTAGAGCAGCGACCCGCCGGTAAAGACCCCCACCACCTGCCCGGCGGACTCCAGCACATAGGACAGGTGGTTGAACGTGTGCCCGGGCGTGGCCAGCACCCGCACGCTCATCGCCGTCCCGACGGGCACGCTGTCGCCGTCCCGGACGGCGGTGCGGTCGAAGCCGACCGGGTCGGCCGCGTTGACGAGGTAGGCCGCCGCGGCCCCGCGGGCGAGCGCCAGGCCCCCGCTGACGTAGTCGTTATGCATGTGCGTCTCGGCGACGTGCGTGATGCGCAAGCCCCGTTCAGCAGCCAGGTCGCTGATGCGGTCGATATCCCGCTGAGGATCGACCACGAGAGCGACCTCCCCGTCGTGTGCCAGATAACTGCGGTCGCCGAGCGTCGGCGTGTCGACGCGGAGCACCTGGATCATGACCGTGTTCCTCCCGGACCCGGGCCGCGGTCCCAGGTGAGTCAGGGCTACAAATGTATGATCATTCGGACAGAGAAGACAAGGGCAGGAGGGCCTCACAGTTGGCCCCGCTATCCGGAGTCACGCCGCCGGCGGCTGGTATTTTTCGTGGTATCCGCGTGCTGACCTGCTCGCGAGCCCGGCAGGAGGTTGCATGGCTGGACAGGGCACCGGCCGCCGCTCGAGCGCCGCGCGGCCGCTGGACCGCCACAGCCCGATGCCGCTGTGGGCACAGCTCCGCGCCGATCTGCGCCGACGGCTTGCGGCGGGCGCCTTCGGCGAGGAGTTCCCGGGCGAGCTGGCACTGGTCGCCGAGTACCAGGTAAGCAGGCACACAGTACGGTCGGCCCTGCGGGAACTGCGGGCGGATGGGGTCGTCGTGGCCGAGCGCGGCAGGCGCCCGCGGCTCGCCGGGCAGACCGTGATCACTCAGCCGCTCGGGGCGCTCTATTCGCTGTTCGCGTCGGTGGAGTCCGCAGGGCTGCGTCAGACCAGCATCGTCCGGGCCCGTGACATCAGCGCCGACGCGGTGGTCGCGGACCGGCTCGGCCTGGAGGCATCCACGCCGCTGTTCCGTCTGGAACGGCTGCGGTTCGCAGGGGATGAGCCCCTCGCGCTCGACACCGTATGGCTGCCCGCCGATGTCGCCGCGCCCCTGCTCGAAGCCGACTTCACGCATACCGCGCTCTACGACGAGCTGGCGGCCCGCGCCGGTATCCGGCTGGAGGGCGGCCGGGAGCATATCCGCGCGGCTGTGCCCACCCGGGCCGAGCGGCGCCTCCTGGAGATCCCGCCCGGCACCGGCGCCTTGGCGATTGACCGGCTCGGTCAGGTCGCTGGCCGTCCCATCGAATGGCGGCACACCCTCATCCGGGGTGACCGGTTCTCCCTCATTGCCGAGTTCTCCGACCGGACCGGCTACCAGTTGACCTTGGACAGCCCGTACCCGGCCACCATGACGAGCACCCCCGTGCCATCCCGGGCCTCCTAGCGCGCACCGATGGCCAGCGGGCCGGCGCCTGCCCGGATGATGCGCTGCCTGGACGGAGCTGCCTGTTCAGCGGAGCCCGCCGGAGCCTGAACCCAGCAGGGAAAGCATCAGCGCGGCGAGGGACACGCCGGTGACGGCCACCGTGATCAGGAGCAGGTGGCGCGGCTGGGCGTATCCCGCGCCCGGTGCGCGAGCCAGCCGGCCAAGCTCCCAGATCACGGCACTGACGGCCAGGATCGGGACTCCCGCGTACGGATGGCTCTTCAGGAGGACGCCGCCCAGCGCCGCGAACGAGATTGCCGTCCGAGTCCAGGCGAGTTCCGTCCGCTCCCTCGCCAGCCCGGGATCGGCGTCCTCAATGTCGTCCGCGGGTGCCATCATCTGCTCACCGCGGAGAACAGGGCAAGCGCGGCAGCGGCCAGGCCGATGACCGTGATAGCCACCGCCAGCATCCGAGGCAGACGGGAGCGGGTCAAGGGCTCTCTGCGGCGCAGCGCATGCTGGTTGCTCTGCCATTCCAGGTAGCTGATCACCGCGACGGCGGAGCCGAGGACGATCAACGGCGTTCCGATGATATGCCGGCCCCACGGGACACCGGGGAAGGGCGGCAGCAACTGGACGATCGCGAGCCCAGCGACGACAAGGGCGAGCGCCGTGCGGCTCCAGGCCAGAAAGGTCCGCTCGTTGGCAAAGGTGAAGCGGGCATCCGGCTCAGTGCCGCCGGCAGAATCCCGGGAGCCGACGGAATCCCACCAGCTGCTCCGCCCGCGCTGCCAGCCCATCACGGCACGCCATCGCTGAGCGGCCCGGCGCGTGTCAGGCACATCGGGGGAATTGGGAACCAGCGCAGCGCTTCGAAGTCTTCGGGCAAGCCGGTGGGGCCGTCGTCGATCTGCTCCGGGCGGGCTGCCAGCAGCTCCCGTGCCTGGCGCAAGTAGCCGGCCAGCGATTCCTCGCCGGCCCGCGTTCGCCGGACTGGCGACCGCAGTGTGCCGTCGGCGGTGTAGTGCAGGTCGCGCAGGCGCAGCGGCGGCTGCGGTGGGCCGTTGCGGTGGCGCCACAGCCCAGTGTGGGGGTCGAAGCGGTAATCGGGCAGCAGCCGGTAGCCGTGCGTCGCGATCTCGTCGACGGCGTCGATGAGGTAGTCGGCCGCGGTGTCGGAGATGAAGTAGTTGAAGTTGATCCTGGTCCAGCCAGGTTTGATGCCCTCGCAGCCGTGGCCGATCTCGGCGCGGAAAGCATGCGAGCGGGCCGCGCCGATGGCCAGCAGGCGGTGCCCGTACGGGCCGGCGCAGGAGCAGCCGCCGCGGGCCTGGATCCCGAACAGGTCATTCAGCAGCGCGACGACGTAGTTGTGGTGCAGGTACCGGTCGCCGTGGCGGATGCGCAGCGAGACGATCGACAGCCGACGCGCGGCCGGGTTGCCGAGCACCTCGATGTTGGGGTTGGCTGACCAGCGGTCAAGGGCGCGTTTCCACAGACGCTCCTCGCGGGCCTGGATCACCTCGGTACCGACCGCCTGTTTCAGCGCGAACACCAGCCCGGCGCGGATCGACTCGACGATGGCTGGGGTGCCGCCCTCTTCCCGCGCGACCGGGTCGTCGAGGTACTGGTGGCCGATCGGGTCCACGAACGCGACGGTGCCGCCGCCGGGCACGGTCGGCACGCGGTTGCGGACCAGGTCCCGGCGGACCACCAGGATGCCGGGGGTTTGCGGGCCGCCGATGAATTTGTGCGGGGACAAGAAGATGGCGTCTTTGTGGTCACCGGTGCCGGGCGCGGACTCGCGTGCCCGGATCGGCACATACGGGCCGGCTGCCGCGTAGTCCCAGAACGACAAGGCCCCGTGGGCGTGTAGCAGCGCGGCGATCGTATCGGCGTCGGACAAGATCCCGGTAACGTTGGAGGCGGCGGAAAAGCTCCCGATGCGCAGCGGCCGCTGTGCGTAACGGTCCAGTTGCCCGGCCAGGTCGGCCAGGTCGATGTGCCCGTCGGCGTCGGCGCCGATGACCACGACGTCGGCGATGGTCTCCCGCCAGGGCAGTTCGTTGGAGTGATGCTCATACGGCCCCACGAACACCACCGGCCGCTCAGCTGGCTGGATCTGGTCCAGGAGCCGGTAACGCCGCGTGAGCCCGTCGGGCAGGCGCAATTCCAGGATGTCGATCAGCTTGTTGACAGCAGTGGTGGCGCCGGACCCGCAGAAGATCACCAGGTGGTCGTCGGCGCCGCCGACCGCGTCGTGGATGATCTGGCGGGCGTCTTCCCGCAGCCGCCCGGTTGCCAGGCCAGTGCCGGAACTCTCGGTGTGGGTGTTGGCGTAGCGGGGCAGCACCTGATCGCGGATGATGTCCTCGATGAAGTCGAGCGAGCGGCCCGAGGCGGTGTAGTCCGCGTAGGTGATGCGCCTCGGCCCATACGGGCCATCCACCACCTCGCCCTCGCCGATGATGGCGGACCGGATCCGCTCCACCAGCGCCGCACCCGGCCGCGCGGCCAGGGCGTGATCAGTGGGGACGGTCACTGGGCACCCCCTCGTGTGCCGGGACTGCAGCCGTCAACGCAGGTCGATGGTGACCGACGGCGGGCTAGCGAGGCTGTTGTGCACCGTGCAATGCGACACTACCGCCCGCAGTGCCGCCCACCGCTCGGGCGGCAGACCGGCCGGGACCCGCAGGGTCAGGCGGATGTCACCCACCCGGGCCGGCCTGTCGCTGGCCATCTCGTAACCCACCGACATAGCCAGGCCATCGCGGCTGTACCCGTGACGGGTAAGAAACCGGCCCGCGTAGAAGGCGACGCAGGTGGCCAGGGAGGCGACAAACAGCTCCGTAGGTGTTGGTGCGCTGTCCTGGCCGCCGGCATCGGCTGGCTGGTCGACCACGAGCCGGTGCCCGCGCACCGCCACCTCGTACGCCTCCCCGGCCACGAACCGGACATCCATTCCCTGACCAGCCCCGGCACTGGCCGGCGGTGCTGCTACCTGCGTCTGTTCCATGTCTGCGCTCCACTCTGGACCTGTACTCCCTCACCTGAGTAGATACCCCTGGGGGTACCAAAGGCAGGTGCGACCGTCATCCGCCACAAGGGCTTTGGTCCCCGATCCCGCCGTCCAGGAATGCGTCCCCGGCCCTCGCCGGTTGCAGCCATTATGAATACCCATGGGGGTATTTATGCTCACCCTGGCTGCCGGAGGTGCGCCATGAAGGTTGTCGAGCTGATGAACTCATCACCGGGGCGGGCCGGCCGGGTACTGGTCGGCCCGGTGCTCATCGCGGCGGGTGCGCTTGCCGGCGGGGCCGGTGGCCTGGTTCTCGCGCTTATTGGCCTCGTGCCGCTCGCCACGGGAGCGACAGGAGTCTGCCTGGCCGCGCCGCTGCTGCGGGCCCCGCTCCGCGCCCGCTGACCGGCAATGTCCCTTCCGGTGCCTGGGCAGGACGTTGCCGCCCAGCAAGAGGCATCCGCTGCCGGAGCGTCCCGCGCCGGGCGGCTGCTGCCGGAATGGGCGAAGGTACTGGTGGTCGTCGCTCATCCCGACGACGAGTCCTTCGGGCTGGGCGCGATCGTCAGCCTCATGACCGCCACGGGCGCTGCCGTGCACATTCTCTGCTACACCCATGGCGAGGCGTCCACGCTGAACGAGAACAGCGCAGACCTGGACACCGAACGCGAAACGGAGTTGCAGCAAGCCAGCACCGAGCTTGCCGCCGCCACCGTCACCCTGCTCGACTACCCTGACAGCCGCCTCGGAGGCATCCCGCCGGTAGAACTGGCCGCCCACGTCAGCCATCTGGCCGTCCGCCACCAGCCAGATGGCCTGCTCGTCTTCGATGACACCGGCATCACCGCTCACCCAGACCACCAGGCGGCTACCCGCGCTGCCATGCAAGCCGCCACGGCCGCCGAGCTGCCCGTGCTTGCCTGGGCACTGCCCGCGACGATCGGCGACCGGCTGCGCGCCGAGACCGGCCAGCCGTTCACCGGGCAACCGCCCGATCGGCTCGATCTGTGTATCCGTGTGGACCGCGCCAGGCAACGCCGGGCTGCCCTCATGCACGCCAGCCAGATCTCACCCACCGCAGTGCTCTGGCGGCGGCTGCAGCTGCAAGGCGATTGCGAGCACCTGCGTTGGCTGCTGCCACCACGCGCAACATGAAGGTGACACGATCGATGCCATTCCGCTGGAAGATGGCATCACGGGCCGGCCCCCGCCGGCACCACGGGACTCCGTGTCTCCCACTGAACAAGCCGGGTCAAAGAGACACGCCCTACTGCTCATTGATGCGTGGCGGTATGCCGGTCCCGGTGATCCCGGGGCGAGCGGATCGCCTGGTGCCCGCAGCCCGAGGTGCTACCTGCGGTCAGGTGAAGATGATCTCGCCGCCGGCGGCGAGGTCGTAGAACTCCCCGACGGTGATGATGTCTTTGACCTGCCCGATCAGGTCGTCTTTGGTGAGCCCGAACAGGTCGGCGGAGGCTTTGCAGCCGTAAAGCCCGGCGCCGGTGTCGGCGATCATCTCGATGAACTCCGGGATGGACGGGATGTCGAGCTGGTCCATCTTGTGGTTCATGTAATGCGTCATGACGGACGCGACGCCGGGCAGGCCACCGGCCCAGGTAGCCAAGTGCAGGCCGGGGTTGCCGACGGTGGCGAGCTTGATGTGCTCGTGGCGAGCCCGGTGGATCGCGTCGAGGCCGAAGAAGGTGAAGAACAGGTTCGCCTCCATCCCTTCGGCCCTGGCCCCGTTGGCCATGATCAGGCCGGGGTAGATCCCCTCCAGCGAGCCCTTGGAGATGATGATGGAGACCTTCTCAATCTTGGCGGCCATCTGACCGCCCTCCTTTCCCGATGCGGCTCAGATACAGCCGCGGGGCTTGGGGATGCCGGCGATCTTCGCCGCGGTCTTGGCCGGCCCCTTAGGGAACAGCTGGTAGAGCTCCTTGATGGAGACGCCGGAGGTCTTGCCGAGCACCCGCACTGTCGGCCCGGTGCCCTTGGCCTCGTACTCGTGGCGCATGAACTTGATGACCTGCCAGTGCCGGTCGGTGAGCTCAATGCCTTCGGCGCGGGCGATCTGCGGAGCCATGTCCTCACGCCACTGCGTGGGATCGGTGAAGAATCCCTCGTCGTTGACGGCTACTTGCGTGCCTGCATATGTCGTGGTGGGCATCAGGGTGCCTTTCGTGGTTGTGCTGGTGGACCGCCGGGACCTGAGATGGATAGAGAGCGCTTTCCGGCGGTCGGCATCTGGCTCCGCACTGCCGGGATCTCGCGGCCTGGCAGCAGCACGTGCCAGTAGAGCCAGCTGAACGCCAGCTTTCCGAGATGGTTGAGCCGGGACTGGCGCAGCAGCGGCAGCCCGAGCCGTCCCGGGAAGCGCCCGGTCAGCGGCTCCACGTCGTAGTTGAAGTCGATGAGCAGCGCCTTGTGAAATCCGCTTTCGATGAAGCAGTTGGTGTGGCCGTCGAAGGCCGCGTCCAGCGGCTCGCCCGCCAGGTACCGGCTGATGTTCCTGGCCAGGATCTCGCCCTCGAAGTGGGCCACCGAGCCGGCCTTGGAGGCTGGGATGTCTGCCGCGTCCCCGATCACGAACACGTTCGGCCGGGCCTTGGACTGCAGGGTCCGCTCATCGGTGGGGACGAAACCAAGCTCGTCACCCAGGCCAGGGGACCGCTCCACGTACGCCTGGCCGCCGTGCAGCGGGATCATCACTGCGAGGTCGAACGGGACCTCGCGGCCGTCGTAGGAGATCAGCCGGCCTGCCTGGCCGTCGACCTCGCCCGTGTTGAACTCGGTGACAAGGTTGACGCCTTTGTCTTTGAGCAGGCCACTGAGCTCGCGGTTGCACACGGCCTTGGTGAAGGCCCCGTCCAGTGGGGTGACAAATGTCAGCTCGACCTGGTCACGGATCTTGCGCTGGCGGAAATACCAGTCGGCGAGGAAGCTGAACTCCAGCGGGGCGACCGGGCACTTGATCGGCATGTCCACCACGCCTACCACGAGGCGACCGCCGTCAAAACGCGACAGCGCAGACCTCAGGGCCACGGCGCCGTCCAGGCTGTAGAAGGTGAAGACCTTCTCCATCCAGCCCGGGCCGGCGAGTCCCTCGGTCTCCTCCGGGATGAGCCGAGCGCCAGTGGCCACGACCAGGATGTCGTAGCCCAGCGAGGTGCCATCGGCCAGCCGGACCTCGTCCTGCTCCAGATCCACACAATCGACGGCGGCGCGGCGGAAGGCGATGCCTGACCGGAGCTGGCGATGCCGTGGCCGGGTCAGGCCGTTGGGGCTGGCCCGCCCGAACGGCACGAACAGCAGCCCTGGCTGATACACGTGCTCGTCGTTGGAGTCAACCACCACGATCTCAGCCGAGCTGCGGTCGACAAGACGCCGTAGCCGGTTAGCTATCAGCGTCCCGCCGGTACCCCCGCCCAGGACCACGATCCGCCGCATCACAGCTCCACTGTGCCCAGGTCATCAGTCCAGGTCCCAGAGCCAATGGTCCCGCCGGGCCGGGCCGGCCGACCCTGCGGGTCAGATGGGTTTACTGAGCCGCGGTTCCACGTGCGCACACCGTCAGCCGCGCGCTTCCAGCCGCCAGACCTGTTCAACATCCCGGCCAGTTGGGCTTGCCCGCCCTGTCGTCGCGGGCCAATTCATGCGGCTCAGTGCCCTCAGCGGACGTCCAGAACGACGGTCAGATGACGGTCAGATGATCTTGAGGACAGTCCAAGTCGATCAGAAACTGTGGCTTGACCTGACCCTATGGGGGCCGGGCGTCAGGCCGGACCCCCTTCCCTGCTCAGCCTGGTAGCGAGACGCTCCGGGTGTTATTCGAGCTCGGGAAGGAGGCC
>DATIXO010000017.1:0-30051 GCA_035518495.1 Streptosporangiaceae bacterium | reverse complement strand
CCTGCTTGTTTGATTCGCCTCCGGCACTCTGCTTGTTTGATTCGCCTCCGGCAAAATGTTTGCTGAAGCGTTCCGGGTCGATCGTCGCCGAGGTGATGATGACCTTCAGGTCGGGCCGGCTGGGCAGCAGCTGCTTCAGGTAGCCGAGGATGAAGTCGATGTTCAGGCTGCGCTCGTGGGCCTCGTCGATGATGAGGGTGTCGTAGCGCAGCAACCGCCGGTCCCGCTGCATCTCGGCCAGCAGGATCCCGTCGGTCATCACCTTGACCAGGGTGCCGTCGCTGGACCTGTCGGTGAACCGCACCTTGTAGCCGACCGCCTCACCGATCTCAGTGCCGAGCTCTTCGGCGATCCGCTCCGCCACGGTGCGCGCCGCGATCCGCCGGGGCTGGGTGTGCCCGATCTGGCCGGTGATGCCGCGGCCGAGCTCGAGGCAGATCTTCGGCAGCTGCGTGGTCTTCCCCGAGCCGGTCTCGCCCGCGACGATGACCACCTGGTTGTCGCGGATGGCCGCGGCGATCTCGTCCTTGCGCTGGCTGACCGGCAGGTCCGGCGGGTACGAGACGGCTGGCGCCGCGTGCCGTCGTGCCTCGGCCCGGGCGGACGGCTTAAGCGAGGGTGTCAAGGTGGCGGTCTCCATAGCGGCGCACGGGAAACACGCATCCAGGATGGCTACGGAGTCCCCCGGTGGCTAACGCTTTTCCGGTCCGCGTCCTTCCGGCGGGACGCCCGCGAAACCGGGCAACCGTGAGCACAGGTCAGGGTCGACCCTGATGACCTCTGGGCCGGGATCAGGGTCCGAACCGGGGCTGATCCCGATCGACGGGGGCACCCACCGGCGGCAGCCTTGAAGCGTGAACACAGCCACCACAGAACCGCTCGCGCTCACCCATGACGCGGGCCAGCCGAACTGAATGGAGACCGATTCACCATGCTCGGGATCATCGCCCTCATCCTCATCGCCATCGTGGCCCTGACCATCCTCGGCCTTACCGTGCATTTCCTGTTCTCTCCCTGGCTGTTGCTGGTGGCCATCGGCATCCTGCTCTGGGTCACGTTCCGCCGGCGCCGCTCCCGCCAGTAGCCCCGGTGCTGGCATCCGCCGGTCAGAATGCCCGGGGCCGGAGCGACAGGTTCCGGCGCGGGCAGAGCCGCTGAGGGCGATCGTATGTCGCCGGGCCGATCTGGATAGCCTGCCGGGGTGAGTACTCCGCAGCAGGCGCCGGGTTCCCCACGGAAGGTCATCCTGGATTGCGACCCTGGCATCGACGACGCGCTGGCGATCGCCTTCGCGTGCGGGCACCCGGGCCTGGACCTGCGCGGGGTCACGACGGTGGCCGGGAACGTCGGGCTGGCGCAGACCACAGCCAACGCGCTCAGCGTGCTGGAGTTCACCGGCTGCCCGGGTGTGCCGGTGGCCGCGGGCAGCCCGGTGCCGCTGCTGCGGCCCCACACCGACGCCCGTCACGTCCACGGCGAGACCGGCCTGGGCGGGGCGCGGCTGCCGCCGCCGCGGGCACGGCCGCTGGACGCGGGCGCGACCGACCTGATCATCGACACCGTCGCAGCGGCGCCGGGTGAGATCACCCTGGTCGCGACCGGCCCGCTCACCAACATCGCGCTCGCCGTGCGGCGGCGGCCCGCGCTGGCCAGCCAGGTCGCCGACTTCGTGATCATGGGTGGGTCGGCGGGCCGGGGGAACGTCACCCCGGCCGCCGAATACAACATCGCCACCGATCCGGAGGCGGCGGCGATCGTGTTCGCGGCCGGGTGGCGGGTCACCATGGTCGGCCTCGATGCGACCCTGCGGGCGCGCGCGGGCCGGGCGGTGCAGCAGCGGCTGGCCGGGCTGGGGCGGCTCGGCAGCGACCTGCTGCTGCCCGCGCTGGGCGGCTACCGCGCCGACGAGATCACGGCTCAGCCTGGCCCCGCTGCGGGCGGACCGGAGATGGCCGCCGACGACCCGCCCGGCGACGGGCCGGCCGTGCACGACGTCTGCGCGCTGGCGCTGGTCGCCGAGCCCGGCCTGTTCGGCTGCCAGCCCGCCCGGGTCGAGGTGGAGACCGCGGGCCGGTGGACCACCGGCATGACGGTCACCGACTTCCGGGCCCCCGCGCAGGCCCGCAACGCGCTCGTCGCCACCTCGGTGGACGCGGCCCGGTTCTGGGACCTGGTCATCGCCGCCTGGGCCCGCATCCCGGCGGCCCGGGCCACCTGACCGGTGCTCTAGGAGGCCGCGAGGCGCCCTTCGAGCCAGGCCGTGAAGAAGGCCCGCGCGTTGGCGGCCGCCTGCTGCCACGCGTGGCCCGCGCCGCTGAACAGGGGGTCGGTCACGTCCCGGCCGGGCGGTGGGTCCGTGCCCGCGGCCCATGACGCCAGGATCGGCTCGGTCGCCTCCGGATGGAATTGCACGCCAGCGTGCGGGCCGATGGTGAACCCCTGCAGGCACACCTCGTTCGCCGCCAGCTCGGTGGCGCCGGCCGGCAGGTCGAAGGCATCGCTGTGCCAGGACGGCCACGGCCCGTCGGCCAGGTCCGGATGCTTGCTGGTGACCTCTACCCAGCCCCGCTCCGGCCGGGGCAGCCGGTACAGCCGGGCGCCGAGCACCCGGGCGAGCACCTGGCCGCCGAAGCAGACGCCGAGCACCGGTACCCCAGCGGTCAGCAGCCGGGCGACGAAGGCCAGCTCCCGGGCCAGCCAGGGGATGGCGTCGTCATAGGCGGTCTGCCCGGAGCCGAGCACCACCGCTGCGTCGCACGCGCCGACCGCGGCCGGCAGCGGCTCCCCGGCGTGCAGGCGTACCGTCGTGACCGCCAGGCCGCTGGCCGCGGCCCAGCCGCCCAGCACCCCGGCCGGGGTGTCCGCCTCGTGCTCGACCACCAGCAGCCGGGTCATCGCGGGCCGGTCAGAGCGGGATGTTGCCGTGCGCGCCGCGGGCATGTGGCGCCGCGGCGATGGCGCAGGCGATCGCCTCCCGGGTCCGGCTCGGCTCGATGATCTCGTCGACCACGCCGAGCGCCCTGGCCCGTTCCAGGCCGCCGGTCTCCCGTTCGTGCTCGGCCGCGAGCTCGGCCTCGACCTCGTGCAGTTTCTCCGGCGGGACGCCGGCCAGCGTGCGCCGGTGCAGGATCCGGATCGCGGCCACCGGGCCCATCACCGCGATCTCGGCGCCGGGCCAGGCGAAGACCCTGGTCGCGCCCAGCGCGCGGGAGTTCATGGCGATGTAGGCGCCGCCGTAGGCCTTGCGCGTCACCAGCGTCACCCGTGGCACGGTCGCCTCGCCGAACGCGTGCAGGAGCTTGGCCCCGCGCCTGACCACCCCGTCCCACTCCTGGCCGACACCGGGCAGGTAACCGGGCACGTCGACCAGCACGACGAGCGGCACGCCGAAGGCATCACACATCCGCACGAAACGGGCCGCCTTCTCGGCCGACGTGGCGTCGAGGCACCCGCCGAGCCGCAGCGGGTTGTTGGCGATGACCCCGACCGTCCGCCCGGCCAGCCGGCCCAGCGTGGTGACCACGTTCGGGGCCCACCGGGGGTGCAGCTCGATGCCGGGCCCGTCGAGCAGCCTGGTGATCAGCGGCTTCACATCATAGGCGCGCCGCGGGGATTCGGGCAGCAGCGACACCAGGCTGTCGGCGCCGTCCCGGCCGCCCGACTCCAGCCGCAGGGTCTCCTGTTGCACCGTGTCGAGCTGGACCTTGCCGAGCTCGACCTCGCCCTGCTGGCCGAAGAGCAGCGCGAGCTCCCTGGCTCTGGCCAGCGCCTCGTCGTCGGAGCTGGTGACCAGGTGCACCACGCCGGACCGGCGGCTGTGCGGCTCCGGCCCCCCGAGCCTGGCCATGTCCACGTCCTCGCCGGTCACGCTGCGCACCACGTCTGGCCCGGTGACGAAGATCCGCGCATGGTCGGACAGGATCACCACGTCGGTGAGGGCGGGGCCGTAGGCGGCGCCGCCCGCGGCGGCGCCGAGCACCACCGAGATCTGCGGCACCTTGCCGGAGGCACGGGTCATGGCCGCGAAAACGGTCCCGACGGCGTGCAGGCTCTCCACGCCCTCCCGCAGCCGGGCGCCGCCGGAGTGCCACAGCCCGATCACCGGCGCGCCCCGGGCGATGGCCTCGTCGTAGGCGGTCACGATCGCGGCGCACCCGGCGCTGCCCATCGCGCCGCCCTGGACCTGCGGGTCGTTGGCGAAGGCCACCGCCAGGATCCCGCCGATCTGGCCGGTAGCGGCCAGCGAGCCGCTGTCGTCGTGGGGGGTCAGCAGCGCCACGGTGCCCAGGTCGAACAGCGCGGCCAGCCGCGCCACCGGGTCGCGGGTCATGGCCGCCGGGCGGGCGGCCTGCCCGTCCGCAGCCGCCTGGGCTGGGGCCGCCTGGCCCGGGGCTGCCGGGCTCGCGCTGTCGACTACGGTCACGGGAATCTCCTTGCGGTGGCCGAGAGTGCGGGGGCCTGCGAGCCGGGGGCCATCAGTCAGGGGTCTCCTAAGCAGCGGTGAAGGCCAGGCAGACGTTATGCCCTCCGAAGCCGAACGAGTTGTTCAGCGCGGCCATCGGCGCGCTGCCATGCGGCTTGAGGTCGCGTGGCTCGGTGGCGATGTCGACACCGGCGTCGTCGGGATCGTCGAGGTTGATGGTGGGCGGGGCGACTGCCTCCCGCAGCGCGAGGACGGTGGCGACCGACTCCAGCGCGCCCGCCCCGCCGAGCAGGTGCCCGGTCATCGACTTGGTGGCCGACACCGCCACCCCGTCAGCCGCCGGGCCGAGCGCGGCGACGATCGCGTGGCCCTCGACCACGTCCCCGGCGGGGGTGGAGGTGGCGTGCGCGTTGACGTGCACCACCTGCTCGGCGGTGACCTCCGCGTCGGTGAGCGCCCGCCCGATCGCGCTGATGATGCCCGCCCCGGACGGGTCGGGCTGCGCGATGTGGTGGGCGTCGGATGAGTAGCCGACGCCGGCGGCGGTCGCGTGCACGGTCGCGCCGCGGGCGGCGGCGTGCTCGGCCGACTCCAGCACCACGATGCCCGCGCCCTCGCCGAGCAGGAAGCCATCCCGGCCCCTGTCGAACGGGCGGGAGGCGCGCTCGGGCTCGTCGTTGCGGGTGGACAGCGCCCGCATCGCCGAGAACGCCGCGACGTTCAGCGGCAGGATCGCCGCCTCGGTGCCGCCGGCCACGACCACGTCGGCGCGGCCGGACCTGATCATCTCTATGGCGTAGCCGATCGCCTCGGCACCGGACGCGCAGGCGCTGACGGTGGTGTGTACCCCGGCCCGGGCGTTCAGCTCCAGGCCGATCCACCCGGCGGAGCCGTTCGCCATGAGCATCGGCACGGTGAACGGGGAGAGCCGCTGCCAGCCCTTCTCGTTCAGCAGGTCGTAGCCGGAGATGATGGAGATGATGCCGCCGACACCGCTGGACACCACGACGCCGAGCCGCTCGGGTGCCACGTCCGGCTTGCCCGCATCGGCCCACGCCTCACGCGCGGCCACGATCGCGAGCTGCTCGCACCGGTCCAGCCGCCGCGCCTGCACGCGGTCGAGCACCGTCGCCGGGTCGACCGCGGCGGGCGCGGCGATCTGCACCGGGAGATCCGGTGCCCAGTCTTCCGGGAGCCTGCGCGCACCGCTGTGCCCGGCCAGCAGCGACGCCCATGTTGAGGGGACATCACCGCCCACCGGCGTGGTCACGCCCAGACCGGTCACGACCACTTGTGGTTGGTCTGCCCGCACTGTCAATCGCTCCTTGGATTCGGTTGGCGGTAACCTCCGGGCCGGGCCGGCGGACCAGGCGGGGCCGCCGGTCAGGCCGAAACGCCCGCGCCGCGCACGTAGTCGATGACGTCCTGGACCGTCTTGAGGTTCTTCAGCTGGTCGTCGGGGATCTCCACCCCGAACTTGTCCTGGGCGGCGACGGCGATCTCGACCATGGACAGCGAGTCGATATCGAGGTCGTCGACAAAGCTCTTGTCGGGGGTGACCTGGTCGGCGGGGACGCCCGCGACCTCGTCGACGATCTCGCCGAGGCCGGTCAGGATTTCCTCTTGGGTCATGGCCATCTGCCTGTCTTCTCCTTCTTGTCGGTTGTTGCCCGGTTCTTCATGGCCCCGGCCGGCCCGGGAGCGGTTCCCGGCGCCAGGGCCCGGTCAGGGAACGGTGATCACCTGGGCGGCATAGCTGATCCCGGCCCCGAACCCGAGCAGCAGAACGGCTTCGCCGGAGCCGATCTCGCCGCGCTCGATCATGCGGGACAGGGCCAGCGGGATCGACGCCGACGAGGTGTTGCCGGCGTGCACGATGTCGTCGGCGACCCGGGCCTGGGGCGCGCCGAGCTTGCGGGCGATGGACTCGATGATCCGCAGGTTCGCCTGGTGCGGCACGAAGGCGGCCAGGTCGGTGGGGTCGACGCCGGCCAGTTCGCATGCCTTCTTCGCGACCGGGTGCAGCGCGGTGGTGGCCCAGCGGAACACCGCCTGCCCCTCCTGGACGAGGAACGAGCCCCGGTCCTTGATGAAGATCTTGTCGGCCAGGTTGCCGTCGCTGCCCCACACCACCGGCCCGATCCCGGGCCCGGCCTGTGGATCCTCGACCGGCCCGACCACGGCCGCACCCGCGCCGTCGGCGAAGATGATGCACGTGGAGCGGTCCGTCCAGTCCACCCACTGGGACAGCTTCTCGGCGCCGATCACCAGCGCGTGCCGGGAGGTGCCCGCCCGGACGGCGTCGCTGGCGGCCGCCAGCGCGTAGCAGAACCCGGCGCAGGCCGCGTTCAGGTCGTAGGCGCCCGGCGAGGCGATGCCGAGCCTGGTCGCCACGGTGGCGGCGACGTTGGGGATCGGTGTCTCGGGGGTGCAGGTGGCCACGATCACCAAGTCGATGTCGCTGGTGGGCAGGCCGCTCGCGGCCAGTGCCTTGCCGCCGGCCGCGGCCGCCATGTCGGCCAGGCTCTCATCGGGGCCGGCGATCCGCCTGCTGGCGATCCCGACCCTGCTGCGGATCCATTCGTCGGTGGTGTCCACGCTGGCCGCCAGGTCGTCGTTGGTGACCACCGTGGCGGGCTGGTAGCCGCCAAAGGCGAGGACCCGGGTGCCGGCCGGACTCGGGGGCAGCCGCATCGCTGGCCTGCCTCCCTCGGCTGGTGTCGGCTTCACTCGGCTCCCTCCGGCAGCAGCCTGACCAGGGGCTGGCCCAGGTTGACCGGGTCGCCGTCCTCGACCAGCCACTCGATGATGGTGCCGCCGTAGCTGGGGGAGATGGCGTGCTGGCCGGCCCGCACCTCGACGTGCCCGAGCGGCGAGCCGGAGGTGACGGCGACGCCCGGCGCTGGCACCAGCTCGGGGTGGCCGGCCCGGAACGTGCCGTCGTGCGGCGAGACCAGCAGCCGCCACTCGGGCGGGTCGCCGTACTCAAAAGGGTCGAGCGCGCCATGCTCCGCGAGCAGCGAGCGCGCTGCGGCGAGGTCGTCCGGCGTCTTCAGCGCGGCCGTCGCCACTCCGGGCAGGGCCCGCCTGGCCAGGCCGGCCAGGGTGCCGCCGGGCAGCAGCTCGATGAACGCGCTCGTCCCGAGATCCGCCATGGAAGCCATACATTCCTTCCACCGCACGGGGGCGCTGACCTGGGTGATGATCCGCTCCAGCCAGTCGGCGCCGGAGGTGACCGGGGCGCCGTCAAGGTTGGACAGCAGCACCATCGCGGGATCGGCGACAGCCACCCCGGCCGCCGCCTCGCGCAGGGCGGCGACCGCGGGCGCCATGTGCGGGCTGTGGAAGGCGCCCGCCACCGACAGCGGCCGCAGCCGGGCACCGGCCGGCGGGTCCGCCGCCAGGGCGGCCAGCTGCGCCAGCGTCCCTGCGGCGACGATCTGCCCGGTGGCGTTGATGTTCGCGGGGGTGAGCCCGTGCGCCTCGATGGCCGCCAGCACCTCGGGCTCGGAGCCGCCGAGCACGGCGGTCATGCCGGTCTCCTCGGCCGCCGCCGCCCGGGCCATGGCCCGGCTCCGGACGGCGATCAGGCGCATCGCGTCCTCGGGGGCGAGCACGCCGGCGATCGCCCCGGCGGCGAGCTCGCCGACGCTGTGGCCGGCCACGATCCCGACCTTGCGGCGGGCCTGGTCCAGGTCGCCGCACAGTGCCTCGGCCGCCGCGATGGCCGCCGCGACCAGCAGCGGCTGGGCGACCGCAGTGTCCCTGATCTCCTCGGCGCCGGCCGTTGTGCCGGCCGCGACCAGGTCGCAGCCGGCGAGGCCGGACCAGGCGGCGAGGCGGTCGGCGAAGCCCGGGAGCTCCAGCCAGGGGGTGAGGAAGCCGGGGGTTTGCGCGCCCTGCCCCGGCGCTGCGAAGACGAGCATATCTCTACCCTGCACTGTAGAACTCTGCCACAGCGGTGTCGAAGGCCACGAAGTTTAACGGCCTTATTCTGGATGTTTCCTACAGTCTATGTTCGCTTGTGAAACAGGCGTCCGAGCACGATGGCGACCCACAGGGTAAGACCGCTGCGGCCCCGGGTGGGGGCGAGCCCGGTCAGGTCGGCGACCCGGCGCAGGCGGTAGCGGACCGTGTTGGGGTGCACGAACAGCAGCCGGGCCGTCGCCTCCAGCGAGAAGCCCTGCTCCAAGTAGGTCATCACCGTGTCGATGAGCGCCGACCCGCCGCTGAGCAGCGGCTCGTAGACCTCCTCGACCAGCTCGGCGCGGGCGGTCTCGTCGCCGTCGAGCGCGCGTTCGGGCAGCAGGTCGGAGGCCTGCACCGGCCGCGGCGCGTCAGGCCAGGCGTGGGCGACGCTCATGCCCGCGAGGGCGGCGGCGGCCGAGCTCGCGGCCGCGTACAGATCGGGCACCACCGGCCCGACCACGAGCGGGCCGTGGCCGAACCGGCCGGCGAACTGGTGGGCCGCTGACATCGGGTCGGCGGTGCCGCCGACCACCACCACGAGCTTGTTCCCGTGCACCCCGGCGAGCAGGTCCAGCCGGGCCCGGCGGGCGGTCACCCGCAGCTCGTCGATGAGCCCTTCCGGCTCGTCGCCCTCGGCGGTGCCGACGATGACCGCGACCGGGGCGGAGGACCAGTTCAGCGCCGACGCCCACGAGTGCACTCCCTCGCCGATCTCGCCGCGGACCAGCGAGTCGACCACCAGCGCCTCCAGCCGCGCGTCCCAGGCGCCTCTCGCCTCGGCGGTGCGCGCGTACACCCGGGCGGCGGCGAACGCGACCTCCCGGGTGTAGTGCAGGACCGCCTCCCGGAGCTCGGCCTCACCGCCGGGTGCCGCCAGCTCGTCCACCCGCGCCTCGACCACGTCGATGGTGACCCGCACCATCTCCACCACCTGCTGGAGGCTGACCGCCCTGGCCAGCTCGCGCGGGGCGGTGCCGAACACCTCGCCCGCCACCGCGCTGCGGCTCCGCTCGGGGTGCTTGACCCAGTCCACGAACGCGGCGATCCCGGCCTGGGCGACCAGGCCGATCCAGGACCGGTTCTCCGCCGACATGCCCCGGAACCACGGCAGCCGCTGCTCCATGGACGCCATGGCCGCGGTCCCTAGCGAGCCCATCGCCTGCTGCAGCCGGCTGATGGTCTCCTCGCGGACCCGGCTGGCCGGTGTGACCGGGCCGAGATCGGCGGCCTGCCCGGCCGCGGTCACCGTGCCGGGCTCGGCGGCAGGCGCGGCCGTCACCGCGCCCGTGCCGTCGCCCGTGCCGCCGCTGGCCGCCTGGCCCGCTGCCGTCATCCCCCCAGGGTGCCACGGCACGCGCGGTCGCAGCGCCCGACGGGCCGCCGGGCCCGGGATCAGCCGCCCCGGACCGCCGGCAGCTGGGTGTCAAGCATCCCGGTGCCGGAGAACCAGGCCCATTCCCGCCGGGCGTGGCCGGTGAGACAGCACCTGGTGCGGGTTACTCAGCCCTGGGGCCGAGCGCGGCGCTGACCGGGACGTCGAGCCGGTACTTCTCGATCGCCTGGCCCACGGCCTCGGGCTTGACCTCGCCGCGCCGCACCAGCTGGGACAGCACGGCCAGCGTGATCGACTCCGCGTCCACGTGGAAGAACCGGCGGGCCGCGGCCCGGGTGTCGGAGAAGCCGTACCCGTCGGTGCCGAGCGAGCTGTACGGGCCGGGCACCCAGCGCGCGATCTGGTCCGGCACCGCCTTCATCCAGTCGCTGACCGCGACCACCGGGCCGGGCTGGCCCTCGAGCACCTGGGTCACGTACGGCACCCGCGCCTCGCCGTCGGGGTGGAGCAGGTTCCATTCCTCGCAGTCCAGCGCGTTGCGCCGCAGCTGGGACCAGGAGGTGGCCGACCACACGTCCGCCGCCACGCCCCAGTCCTCGGCGAGCAGCCGCTGCGCCTCCAGCGCCCACCGGAGCGCCACCCCGGACGCCAGGATGTGGGCCCGCGGCGCCGCGCCGTTCCCGGCCGGGTCCGGCGCCACCGCGTACCGGTAGAGCCCGGACAGGATGTCCCGCTCCAGGGCCTCGGGGCCGCCCGGGTAGTCCGCTGGCTCGGCGGGCTGGACATACGGCTCGTTGTAGACGGTCAGGTAGTAGAAGATGTTCTCGCCCGACGGGTGCTCGGGCGAGGACCCGTACATCCGGCGCAGGGCGTCCCGCATGATGTAGGCGAGCTCGTAGGCCCAGCCCGCGTCGTAGGACACGCACGCCGGGCTCACCGACGCGAGCAGCATCGAGTGGCCGTCGTTGTGCTGCAGGCCCTCGCCGGTGAGCGTGGTGCGGCCCGCGGTCGCGCCGAGCAGGAAACCGCGGCCGAGCTGGTCGCCGAATGCCCACATCTGGTCGCCGGTGCGCTGCCAGCCGAACATCGAGTAGAACACGTACACCGGGATCATCGGCTGGCCGTGGGTGGCGTAGGAGCTGCCCGCCGCGATCACCGAGCCCATCGCGCCCGACTCGCTGATGCCCTCGTGCAGGATCTGGCCCTGCTCCGACTCCTTGTAGGACAGCAGCAGGGCGCGGTCGACCGCCTCATAGGACTGGCCGAACGGGGAGTAGATCTTCGCGGTCGGGAACAGCGAGTCCATGCCGAACGTGCGCGCCTCGTCCGGGATGATCGGGACGAACCGCGCGCCGATCTCCTTGTCCTTCATCAGGTCCTTGAGCAGCCGGACGAACGCCATCGTGGTGGCCACCGGCTGCTTGCCGGAGCCCCGCTTCAGCTCGTCGTAGGCGGCGTCGCCCGGCAGCTGGAGCGGCTTGGCCCTGACCACCCGCTTGGGCAGGTAGCCGCCGAGCGCGGCCCGGCGCTCGCGCATGTAGGTGATCTCGTCGGAGTCCTCGCCCGGGTGGTAGTAGGGCGGCAGCCCCGCCTCCAGCGCCGCATCCGGGATCGGCAGGTAGAGGCGGTCGCGGAATTCCTTGAGCTCGGCGACGGTCAGCTTCTTCATCTGGTGGGTGGCGTTGCGCCCCTCGAAGTCCGGGCCGAGCGTCCAGCCCTTGATCGTGTGCGCCAGGATCACGGTGGGCTGGCCGACGTGCTCGGTCGCCGCCTTGAACGCCGCGTACACCTTGCGGTAGTCGTGCCCGCCGCGGGACAGGTTCCGCACCTGGTCGTCGGTGAGGTGCTCCACCATGGCCCGCAGCCGCGGGTCGCTGCCGAAGAAGTGCTCGCGGGTGTAGGCGCCGCTCTCCACCGCGTAGGTCTGGAACTGGCCGTCAGGGGTGGTGTTCATCTTGTTGACCAGCACCCCGTCCATGTCCTGCGCGAGCAGCGGGTCCCAGTCCCGGCCCCAGATCACCTTGATGACGTTCCAGCCGGCGCCGCGGAAGTACGCCTCCAGCTCCTGGATGATCTTGCCGTTGCCGCGCACCGGCCCGTCCAGCCGCTGCAGGTTGCAGTTGATGACGAAGGTGAGGTTGTCGAGCTCCTCGCGGGCGGCCAGCCCGATCGCGCCCAGCGCCTCCGGCTCGTCCGTCTCGCCGTCGCCCAGGAACGCCCACACCCGCGAGCGGCTGGTGTCGGCGATCTCCCTGGCCAGCAGGTACCGGTTGAACCGCGCCTGGTAGATCGCATTGATCGGGCCCAGGCCCATGGAGACGGTGGGGAACTCCCAGAAGTCGGGCATCAGCCGCGGGTGCGGGTAGGACGGCAGCCCGCCGCCCGGGTGGGACAGCTCCTGGCGGAAGCCGTTCAGCTGCTGCTCGGTCAGGCGGCCCTCCAGGAAGGCGCGGGCGTAGATGCCCGGCGCCGCGTGGCCCTGGAAGAACACCTGGTCGCCGGACTCGCCGTGCTCCTTGCCGCGGAAGAAGTGGTTGAAGCCGACCTCGTACAGGCTCGCGGCCGAGGCGTAGGTGGCGATGTGCCCGCCTACCCCCATGCCCGGCCGGTTGGCCCGGGAGACCATGACCGCCGCGTTCCACCGGATGTAGGCGCGGATCCGCCGCTCCACGTACTCGTCACCGGGGAACCACGGCTCCCGCTCCGGCGCGATGGTGTTGATGAAGTCGGTGCTGCGCAGCCCCGGCACCCCGACCTGCTGCTCGCGGGCCCGCTCCAGCAGGCGCAGCATGACGTACCTGGCGCGGGCCCGGCCACGGGAGCGGACGACGGTGTCGAACGAGTCGATCCACTCCCTGGTCTCGTCCGGGTCGATATCCGGCAGCTGCGTCGGGAGGCCGTCGCTGATGATCGAGAAGCGCTGACGTCCAGCGGCCACGGGGTATCCCGCCTTCCGGATGGCGGGCGGCGGGTAGCCGCCCTGCCGTCTGTGGGGGCGGCCGGTTGCCACCCCCCCGATCAGGGGCTGTCCAGACCAATTCTGGTCCCTGCGCCGTGCGTGCGCATCCCGCCCGCGTCCCGGTGACCCCAGCCCTCGGCGCGGTTGGCCTGGCGTGTCAGGCTGGGTACATCAGGATGCGTGAGGGCACACCCTCAGGCTATGTGAGTCATCGCAGCGGTCAACGGGAGAGAGGCGGGTGCATGCAGGCAGCGGTGGGAGACCGGCTCCACATTCACGGCCACAACGTCGGCGTCCCGGACCGGATGGGCGAGATCGTCGAGGTGCGCGGCAAGGCGGGGGAGCCGCCGTACCTGGTCCGGTTCGACGACGGGCACACGGGCCTGGTTTTCCCCGGGCCGGACGCCGTGGTCGAGCCCCCGGCCCGGGCCCGGGGCGGGCGCAAGGCGGCGCCGGGCGCCAAGGCCGCCGGGCGGGGCAAGGGCGGCACAACGGGCAGCGGGGCGAAGCGCGGCACCGCCCGCAAGAAGAGCGGCGGGTAGCGCAGCCGGCATGATCGCGCCCCTCACCCGCACGGTGGGATGCGGCCGGCGGGGAGTCGTTGGCACCGTCGTTTGGTATGAAAAGCGAATTGATCGGCGTCGCGACCGGGCGGCGCGAGAGCGTGCATGACATCACGGCGGCGTGCGCGGCATTCACCGCCACGGCGGCCGGGGGTGGCGACGGGCTGCTGCACGTGTTCGCCCCGCATGCCACCGCCGGGCTGGCGCTGATCGAGCTCGGGGCGGGCAGCGACGCCGATCTGCTGGCGGCGCTGGCGGAGATACTGCCCGCCGACGACCGCTGGCGCCACGCGCACGGGTCACGCGGGCACGGCCGGACGCACGTCCTGCCTGCGCTGGTCGCGCCGTTCCTGGTGATACCGGTCCTGGCCGGCCGGATGGCACTGGGAACCTGGCAATCAGTAGCCCTTGTCGACCTGAACGTGGACAATACGGACAGGCAGGTCCGCCTGTCATTCCTGGGGTGACTCGCGTGCCGCGAGAAGGCCCGGGGCGAGGGGTGGATTTCATGTCGGGGCCGTTAGGCACTTGCGCGGGGGGCCGACCCAGTGTGAACTGTGCGGGCAAGCAGTGCCGACGCGGCGGCTGCCGTGACCGGCCGCCGTCGCGGGTCAGGCTGGGCAGGCGGCAGGCCGTATGGACACTGCCGCGGGAAGGGACCTGAGGAGGAGTCAGTGAGCGCGACCGCGCGCCAGGCGCAAGATCAACAGGGCCTGGCCGAGCGACTTGGCATCAAGCCGGGTCAGGTGGTGCAGGAGATCGGCTACGACGACGACTGCGATGAGCAGTTGCGGGAGGCCATCAGCCGCCAGAAGGAGACCGAGCTAGTCGACGAGGACTACGACGACGTGGTCGACGTGGTTCTGCTGTGGTGGCGGGACGGGGACGGCGACCTGTTCGACGCCCTGGCGGACGCGCTCACACCGCTCGCCGACGGTGGGTATATCTGGCTGCTCACGCCGAAGGCCGGCCGGCCCAACCACGTAGAGCCCAGCGAGATAGGGGAAGTGGCGCCCAGCGCCGGGCTCTCCCAGACCTCCAGCGTGAGTGCGGGCCGGGACTGGCTCGGCACCCGCCTGGTCGCGCCGCGGGCCCGCCGCTGAGCGTGCCCCAGCCGGGCGTGCCCCGCTGACCGCGGGCCGCTCAGGCCACGCTGCGTGAGACGTGCGGCTGGCGCTCCGCCGCCGCGGGCGGCCCGGTGACCTGGACCGGCGCCGTGCCCTGTCCAGGGCGCGTGACCGGGTGTGCGCGGGCGATCGCAGCTGATGGCAGACTGGGCGCATCCGGTGTGCCCAGCGCACGTCGTCCCGGCACGCGCGTCTCCCGCAGGCGCGTGTGCGTCCCCCGCAGAAAGGACGAGTGGATGGCGGTCGAGGTCGGCCAGGAGGCCCCCGATTTCGAGCTGAAGAACGCCCACGGCGAGCCTGTCCGGCTGTCGAGCTTCCGCGGCGCCAAGAACGTGGTGCTCGTCTTCTACCCGCTCGCGTTCAGCGGCGTGTGCACGAGCGAGCTGTGCGCGCTGCGCGACGACTTCCCGGAGAGCGCCAGAAATGACGTCGAGTTGCTGACCGTTTCGGTGGACTCCACGTATGTGCTGCGCAGCTGGTCGGATGCGGAGCACTTCGAGTTCAGCCTGCTGTCAGATTTCTGGCCGCACGGAGGGGTCGCCAGCCTTTACGGTGTGTTCGACACCGACAGAGGCCTGGCGCGGCGCGGCACCTTCGTGATCGACAAGTCAGGCATTGTCCGGTGGAAGGTGATCAACCCGATCCCTGAGGCGCGTGACATCACCGAGTACCAGAAGGCGCTCGCCGAGCTGGACTAGGTGCGGGCAGGCCCACGGGGGACAGCGAAGGAACGGGACACGATGGCCTGCTACCGCTGTGGCATACGGCAGGTGGACCCCGCCCGGGGACACAGTCCGTGGCGGCGCGGCGTCCGGGGTGAGCAGCAGGTCCTGATCTGCCCGACCTGCCAGGGCATGCACGACTGGAAGGCTGACCTCGACCAGTGCAGCCGGTGCGGCAGCGTGCGGCTGATGCGCCGGCTGGGCGAGGTGGAGTGCCGCGACTGCGGTTTCGTCGCCGCGCCCGAATCGGGCGCCGTGCCCGAGCTGGCCGCCGTGCCTGAGAAGGCGGGCGTTGGGGCCGTCCGGGACGATGGGATTGCCGGCCTGGCCGTGATGTCCGGTGCCGAGGCGCCCGGGCTGTCCGAGGAAGTCGCCCGCGCGCTTGACCGCGTCCTTGGCCGTGGACCGGTCGGGAGGTAAGGGCGGCCACCTTGACCGATGCCGCGGTGGTTGGGCGCATCCTTCGCGAATACCACCTGGCTGGGGTCGAGCCGTCCGCTGTCCGGTGGCTGGCCGGATCGGTGCGTGGCGACCGGGTGACCTACCATCTCAGGGGCCGCCGCGGGCCCGGTCTGGTGGTGCGGGCGTTCCGCATCGACGTGCCGCTGGACGCGCAGTTCCGGGGCGGCGGCACCGTGGCCGTGACGGACTGGCTGTGCGGGCGGGCGGCCGTCCTGGGCTGGCTGGAGGAACAGGCCTATCCGGCGCCGCGGGTGACCCCGACCCACAGCGGCGACCCCGTCGGCCTGGCCGGGGTATGGGCCACCTTGGCGACCAGCTACGTGGCCGGGACACCGCCGCGGCCCGGCACCGATGGGATGCGCCTGCTCGGCGAGGCCCTGGGCCGGCTGCATGCCCTCGACAGCAGCACGTTCGCGGGGATCAGTGGTGCAGGGACCGGCGGCGCTGGGGATGCGGGCCCGGGGGCTGGGGGCGCTGAAGCTAGTGGCGGGGGGGCGGTGGGAGTGGCGGCGCGGCGGGCGGCCTGGCACCCGGAAACCGCCGTCCCGGCGGCGCTGGGCCGGCTGGAGGCGGTGCAGAGCCTGATCCCGGCGGACCAGCGGCGGCTGCTGGAACAGTTCCGGGCCGTCCTGCTCGCGGTGCAGCAGCGCGCGCACCTGCTGCCGGCCGCGATGGTGCACGGCGGCCCCTGGCCGGGGAACGCGATCCGCACCGCGCCGGGCCAGGTGACCCTCATCGACTGGGAGAACGCGGGACTCGGGATGCCGCTGCTGGACCTCGGGTACTGCCTGCTCGAATGCCATCTGGACGCGGGCCCGCCCGCCGGCCAGCCAGCCGCCTGGCACATCGAGCCGGACGAAGACCGCATCGCCGCCCTGGCGGCGGGATACTCCCGGTGGCGCCGGCTGGAACCCGCCGAGCAGGACATGCTGCTGGAGGGGATACGTTTTGCTGCTGCCTTCGCTGGCTCGATCCACCTTGAGCAGGCGCTCGTCGGCGGTGTGCGTGACAGGTCGATGGACGTGCGGCTGGAGCGGCTGCGCTACCGGCTCGCGGTGAGCGAGGCCGTCGCGGACCTGGCCCGCCGTCACCTCGGCTGACGCGTGCAGCCGGTACGCTAAGCCGGGTCGCCATGAGGGAGCGGGCGCATAGCTCAGGGGTAGAGCACCCGCCTTACAAGCGGGTTGGCCCTGGTTCGAATCCAGGTGCGCCCACCAGCAAAGCTCCATATTTGCGCGGCGTTCGCCACCTGCGTGTCTGATGCGCCGTATCTGGACTGGCCGCCGTATGTGACCGCGCGCGCCACCGCGCGGGGAGTGGCAGCGACGCCGACCGTCCTGGTCGCAGGCGCGGCCGTCACACCTGAGGCCCGGCCGATCGGCGCGGCGATCGCTGCGGCTGGCGGCGGGCGCTGACTCAGACAGGCCGGCCGCTATGGGAGACGGTCAGGCCGTTCACCGGATGGTGGCCGCGTGGCCGGGGTGGCCATGCTTTTCGAGGTAGCGCTGGTGGTACTCCTCGGCCCGGTAGAACGCGGACGCGGGGGTGATCTGCGTGACGATCTGCCGCCTCAGCGATTGCTGCTCGGCGTCGCGCGAGGCGGTCGCGGCTTCCTGCTGGCCAGCGTCATGGTAGAAGATCGCCGAGCGGTACTGGCTGCCGAAATCCAGGCCCTGGCGGTTGCGGGTGGTCGGATTGTGGATGCGCCAGAACACCTCAAGCAGCTGCGCGTAGCTGACCTGGGCCGGGTCGAACCACACCTCGACCGCCTCGGCGTGGCCGGTGCGGTGCCGGCAGACCCGTTCGTAGCCTGGGTCCGGGACGTGGCCGCCGGTGTAACCGACAGCGGTCCGCAGCACCCCGTGGACCTGGCGGAAGGCCGCCTCGACACCCCAGAAGCATCCCGCGGCGAATGTCGCGCGCTCGGCTCCGTCTGGTCCGTGGCCCTCGAACGGCGGTGCTGGCGGGTCGGCGGCGGCGTTCCGGTTCCTGTGCTTAAGCATGGTCATGACCCCATCGACTGCCATGTCAACGCGAGGCCAGCGGCCGGGATTCCCTGATCGGGCGTTACCCGGAAGCGGCCATCCGAGCGCACGCATACCCGCACCGGCCCGCGCCGTTGCTCCTGGGGCCCGGCCCAGGCGGCGATGAGTTTGCGCCGGCCGGTCGTCTGGATACGTGGACCGACAGCGTCCAGACGGACAGCGCGTGTCTAGGCCGCTGCCTGCGGTAGCGTCGCACGCGACCGGCTTCGCCGAACCTAGACACGGCACCCTTGCCATCGATTCACCGAGGAGGCTAACCGCCGATGACCGAGCCCACCACGACGGACGCTACGTCACAGCTGGCCGACGGGACGGCCGCGGGCAGCTGGGTGCTCGACCCGGCCGGGTCGCGCACCCAGTTCCGCGTCAAGCACTTCTGGGGTGCCATCACCGTCCATGGCACATTCGAGCTCATGACCGGTGAGGCCACCGTCAGCCCGGACGGCACGGTGACGGGCCGGATCAGCTTCGACGCCCGCTCGCTCAGCACCAAGAACAAGCAGCGTGACAAGCACCTGCGCTCCGCCGACTTCTTCGACGTTGACAACCACCCGGACGCCGTCCTGACCGTGAGCTCGGCACGCCCGGCAGGTCCAGCCGGGCTGGAGTGCCAGGGAACCCTCGAAGCGGCGGGCCACGCCCGGCCGGTCACCTTCACCGCGCACATCCAGGAAGCGACCGCGCAGGCCGCGGTGCTCACCGCCGAGCTCGAGGTCGACCGCAGCGAGTTCGGCATGACCTGGAGCCCGCTGCACACGGCGTCGATGACCGCGCACGCCACCGTGAAGGCGCGCTTCGCCCGCGCATGAGCTGGCGCAAGGGCGGCGCCCCGCAGTGTCAGCAGCCCAGTAGCCACGCACGAGCACCCAGGCGAGCCCGGTGGCGCCCAACCCTGCCGGCGGGCGCCGGCATCGGGCCACACTCGGCCGCTGCCCGCCGCGGCCAGTCACGTGCCGCATCTCAGCCGGCTTCAGCCTTTGCCAGGCATGGCCGGCGCGGCGGTGATGCCGGGCGACGCGTCCCTGGTTGCCGCAGAGGCATAGGCATGAGGAATTTCGATAACCGTCATGAATTCTTCGAAACTCCTGGCTCCTTGCCACCGGCATGAGTAATGTGCCACGCTCGTGCTATCCATTAGCGTGCAGGCATCAATCGATGCCGCTAAAGGAGAAACTCCTGGGTCACTGGCGCCATCTGGGATGTCGGCGGCGGCGTCATGGCCGGCCGTAACTAGCCACCCGGCTCTCACGATCTGGGGAGGACCCCGATGACAGATGCGCTCGCCCGGCTGCGGGCAGAGGTGACCCGCGATGACGTATTGCGTGCGATACAGGAGTACGACCGGCTGGGGCCGGAACGGTTCTTCTCTGAGCATGGCTTCGGCCGGAGCAGGAGTTATGAGCTGGTCTGGAACGAACGCCGTTACCCGCACAAGGCAGTCTTGGGCACGGCCTATGAGTTCGCCACGGGCCAGCGCCTGGGCGCCGGTGATTTCGAGGGCGGGAAGGCCGGTGCCGTCGCGGTGCTCACCAAGCTGGGATTCACCATCCAGGACAAGCGATGACCGTCCATCACCGCCAGGCCACTATGCACCCTCGAAAGGACCGTGCACCCTCTAAAGGACCGTGCACGCTCGAAAGGACGCTGCGATGACCGGAAAGGTGAAAGCCCAGGACGTGCTCATCAAAGGCTCCCCGATGCGCGGGCGTGTCACGTCTGGGACACGATCGGTGCCGCCGCGGCCGGCTGGCAGGCCGCGCTCATCCTTCGCGAGGGCAACGCCCCACTCGATGTGGGCCCGCAGCCGGACTACATCGGGGAGGACCTCGATGTGATCGCCGGCCAGCTGATCGAGCGGTACGCCGCACCGGCAAACATCAGCTGACCAGGGGTCTTGACCCTAGGCTTCGTCATGTTCCCGGGCCGGATCTTCCGCCACCCGAGAGGCGAGGAGGCTGGCCGGGCCGCGGCACAGGCTCATGGGCGGCAGCTTGGCATCCCTGACCCCCAGCCTGACTGGACGATATGAACGGCGCTCCGCGTGGCGGCGGGATGCTGGTCAACGGATGTTCATTATCCTGGCCACGCTCGGTGTGCCGTTGGCGTCAAGGGCGAACAGCATGTAGTTACCGGGGAGCAGGATGCCCTTATCGCTGGGCAACTGGAGCGTGTAGGCCCTGGCCCCGGCTGGGCGGGTGACGTGCGGCCGGGCGGGCCGATCGGTTGTGAGGAGTGGGCGATGACGCTGTTGCGTAGCTATGTGGGCGGGACCTGGGTCGCGCCGGCCGGCGACGGGCGGCCGGCCCTCGACGCGGTCACGGGGGAGGAGATCGCCCGGGTCTCATCGGCCGGCATCGACATGGCCGCGGCGCTGGAATACGGGCGGGACACCGGCGGCCCGGCGCTGCGCGCGCTGACGTTCCATCAGCGGGCCGCGCTGCTCAAGTCGCTTGGCGCGATGCTGCGCGAGCACCGGGAGGAGCTTTACGCGCTGTCGGCGCGAGCGGGATCGACGCTGCAGGACGCCAGATTCGACGTCGACGGCGGCATCGGCGTGCTGCTCAGCTACGCCAGCGGGGCCCGGCGTGAGCTGCCCAACGACACCGTCCATGTCGAGGGCGCGGCCGAGCCGCTTGGCAGGGGCGGGCAGTTCCTCGGCCAGCACATCCTCACCCCGCTGCGCGGGGTGGCGGTGCAGATCAACGCGTTCAACTTCCCGGTCTGGGGGCCGCTGGAGAAGTTCGCCCCGGCCTTCATCGCGGGCATGCCCAGCCTGGTCAAGCCCGCCAGCCAGACCGCCTATCTCACCGCCCGGCTGGTCGAGCTGATCGCCGCGTCCGGCCTGCTGCCGGACGGGTCGCTGCAGCTGGTCTGCGGCAGCGCGGGCGGCCTGCTCGACCACCTGGGTGAGCAGGACCTGGTCGCGTTCACCGGCTCGGCCGCGACGGCCCGGGCGCTCCGCGCGCATCCGGTGGTGGTCGCCCGCTCGGTGCGGTTCAATGCCGAGGCCGACTCGCTGAACTGCTCCATCCTCGGGCCGGACTCGGGCCCGGGCACGCCCGAGTTCGACCTGTTCGTTCAGCAGCTCATCGCCGAGATGACGGTCAAGGCGGGACAGAAATGCACCGCCATCAGGCGTGCGCTGGTGCCCGCGGCGGTGGCGGGCGGGGTCACCGACGCGGTGTGCGCGGCCCTGGCCGGGGTGATCGTCGGGAACCCGGCAGACCAGAGCGTGCGGATGGGCGCGCTGGCCAGCCGCGACCAGCGGGCCGAGGTGCGCCGCTCGGTCAGCGAGCTGCTGCCCGCCGGGCGGCTCGTCTTCGGTGACCCGGACCGGGTCGAGGTGGTCGGCGCCGACCCCGAGCGGGGCGCGTTCATCTCGCCGCTGCTGCTGCGCTGCGACGACCCGGCGCGGGCCGAGCCGCACGAGGTGGAGGCCTTCGGCCCGGTCAGCACGATCATCGGTTACCGCGACGCCGCCGACGCGGTGCGGCTCGCCGCGCGCGGCCGGGGCAGCCTGGCCGGGTCGGTGGTCACCGCCGACCCCGGCTTCGCCAGCGAGGTGGTGACCGGGCTGGCGCCCTGGCACGGGCGGATCCTGGTGCTCGACCGGGATGACGCGGCCGAGTCAACCGGCCACGGGTCCCCGCTGCCCGTGCTCGTGCACGGTGGCCCGGGGCGGGCCGGCGGCGGCGAGGAGATGGGCGGCATGCGGGGCGTGCTGCACCACATGCAGCGGACCGCCGTCCAGGCCAGCCCGCGGATGCTCGCCGCGGTCACCGGCCGCTGGGTCCCCGGCGCGCCCGCCGGCACCGGCTCCGGGCACCCGTTCCGCAAATCGCTCGCCGAGTTGCGGCCCGGTGACACGGTGATCGCGGGCCCGCGCACGGTGACGCTGGCCGACGTGGAGCACTTCGCCGAGTTCACCGGGGACACGTTTTACGCGCACATGGACGAAGCAGCCGCCCGGGCCAACCCGTTCTTCGACGGCCGCGTGGCGCACGGCTACCTGGTCCTGTCCTTCGCCGCCGGCCTGTTCGTCCAGCCCGATCCCGGCCCCGTCCTGGCCAACTACGGGCTGGAGAACCTGCGGTTCCTCACGCCGGTGTATCCAGGCGACGCGCTGACCGTGACGCTGACCTGCAAACAGATCACCCCCCGCGAGGACGCGGCCTACGGCGAAGTCCGCTGGGACGCCAGCGTGACCAACCAGGACGGGGCGCCGGTCGCCACCTACGACGTCCTGACCCTGGTGGCCAAGCAATGGCCGCCGCCGTGACACGGCTCAGCCGCCGCAAAGCGGGTCGGCCGTCTTGCCTCGACACGCTGGGCCTTCGCGCGGCTTTGCCTCCCGCGCGGGGACAGAATGGGCGCATGAGGGTCGTGGTGACCCGGATCGAGCCGGACGGCACCATGCGGCGCCGCGTCGTGGACACCGCCGGGCGCAGCGATGGCCCCCGGTGGGAGGACCTGGCTGCCCGGGCTGCGGCGTACCCGCCGCCCTACCGCCCGGTCCCGGGCACCAGCGTCTACCACATCAGCATGGATGATCACCTGGTCCAGGTGGGCGAGTACGACCTGGACGGGCCATTGCGGGACCTGGCGACCGTGGTGCTGGCGGTGGGCGATGAGCTGTTACCGGGCCCGGCGGCCGGTGAATGCCCCCTCTTCGCCGCGCGCGAAACCGGCGGCCGCGGGGACATCCGGCAGCGATCGTTGCTGTATGCCAGCGCGCCGGGGCCCCAGCGGGAACGGGCTTGATCAATGAGCGAGCCGCATCAGCACCGGCAGGTAGCGGAGTCGTTCGGCTCGGACGCCGGACGCTACGACCGGGCCCGCCCCAGCTATCCCGGCGCCCTGGTGGAACGGATCGTCGCCACCAGCCCCGGCCCCGACGTGCTGGACGTCGGCTGCGGCACCGGCATCGCCGCCCGGCAGTTCCAGGTGGCCGGATGCCGGGTGCTCGGGGTCGACCCCGACGCGCGCATGGCCGGCCTGGCACGGCAGGGCGGGCTGGAGGTCGAGGTGGCGGCCTTCGAAACCTGGGACCCGGCCGGCCGGGCATTCGACGCGGTCATCGCCGGGCAGGCCTGGCACTGGGTGGACCCGGTCGCCGGAGCGGCCAGGGCGGCGCAGGTGCTGCGCCCCGGCGGGCGGCTGGCGGCGTTCTGGAACGCGTTCCTGCTCCCGCCGGACTTGAGCGAGGCCTTTGCCGGGGTCTACCGCCGGGTGCAGCCCGGCCTGCCGTTCAACCCCTGGGCGAGGCCAGCTCTCGACGCATACCTGACGATGTGCGCCACGGCCGCTGACGGGATGCGGCAGGCGGGCGCGTTCGGCGAACCGGAACGGTGGCGATTCGACTGGGATCGCCCCTACACCCGCGACGAGTGGCTGGAACTGGTGCCCACCGCCGGCGGCCACAGCCAGATCCCGCCAGCCAAGCTGGCCGAACTGCTGGCGGGCATCGGCTCTGTCGTCGACGCGGTGGGCGGCGGCTTCACGATGCACTACGCCACGGTGGCGGTCACCGCGGTGCGCACCGGTACCCCGTAACCGGGGGCCCGGCACGTCTGCCCGCGCCGCGGCTGCGGGGCGCTCAGGTGCCCGCGGGTGCGCGTTGCGCGGTGCGGTAGAGATCAATCAGCTCGCCGGTGGTGGTGGCGTCCTGCGGGGCCTTGTCGTCGCGCCAGCGGCCGGTGAACCGGGGGAACCGCATCGCCAGCCCGGCGTCGGCTTTGATCTGCCCCCAGCCGGCGGTGTAGGTCGGTGACAGGGTCAGCTCGGCGCTGAGGATCTCCAGCACCAGGCCCGGCTCGAACCACACGTCGGGCTGCTGGCGCGCGTCGACCCGGGCTGGCCGGTCCGGGCGGGCCAGGGGTGCCAGCCGGCCGGGCAGCGTGGCGAGGTCGGCGTCGGAGAACCCGGTGCCGCACTTGGTCACCGTGCGGTAGACCTCGGCGGCCGGGTCGTAGGCGGCAAGCAGCAGCGCGCCGTAGACACCGGCGCGGCGGCCGCGCCCGGCGAACGCCCCGACCACCACCAGATCGACGGTGTCCGACAGCTCGGTGCGGTAGTCCCGCTTGAGCTTGATCCACAGCCAGCCGCGGGCGCCGGCCTGGTAGTGCGCGGCCGGGCTGACCGACTTGCACACCAGCCCCTCGCAGCCGTCGGTGATCGCCTGCTCGAAGGCCGCCTCCAGCGCGGCCGGGGCGGTGACCTCGGTGGCGGTGGTCAGCCGCAGCTGTGGCGAGACCGTGATCGCCTCGGCCAGCCTGGCCCGCCGCTGCGGGTACGGCAGCCGGGTCAGGTCCTGGCCGTCGGCGAACAGCAGCTCGAAGCAGAACAGGCCCACCGGCACATCCCGCACCGCCTCAGCGATGCCGTGCTTGCGGCGCCGGAACATGACCTCGCCGAACGGCCGCAGCTCCCCGGCGGCCGCGTCGAAGGCGACGACCTCCCCCTCGACGATCGCCTCGGCCGGGCCCAGCCCTGCCGCCAGGGCCTCGACCACGTCGGGGAACTGGGCGCTGACGCGTTCCAGCCGCCGGGTGAACAGCTCGATCGCCCCGTCGGCGGTCTTGTGCGCCTGGACCCGCACACCGTCGTACTTGTACTCGGCCGCGCATTCCCCGCCCAGCTTGGCCAGGATCTCCGCACCGTCGGACAGCCGCTGGGCGAGCATCACCCGCACCGGACTACCCGGCCGCACCTGCAGCCGCTCGACCGCGGCCAGTCCGCCACTGACCAGGGTCGAGGCGACCCGGCCCAGGTCGCAGCAGATGTTGTAGGCCCGTTCCAGCACCGGCCGCTCGGCCCGCCCGCCCGCGTACACCTGCGCCAGCGCGTCCAGGATGGTGGGCGTGCCGATGCCCAGCCGCAGCCCCTTGGTGACCAGCCGCAGCAGGTAGCGGGCCTCCAGCGGGGTGGCCCGGCCGAGCAGACCGGCCAGCAGCTCCAGCTTGCGGCCCTGCGACCCCGGCCCCTCCGCCGCAGCGATCCGGTGCAGGGTGTCCACCACCTCGCTGACCTGCAGGCTGGCCGGCCGCCCGGCCGCGGATACGGCCAGCAGCCGCTCCGCGGCCTGGCCCAGGTCGCCGGTCTCCCGCACGCTCTGGGTCACCTGCGCGGGGCTGGTGCCGGTGGCGGTGGCGACCGCGCGGACGGCGAGCTTTTCGGCCAGGCCCAGGTCGACCCCGGCGAACTCCGGCGCGATCAGGCCCTGGCACAGGTAGCAGACCGTGGGCAGCAGGCTGGCTGGGGTCGCCGCCAGCAGGGCGGCGAGGCGCTCGATCAGCGCCAGCCGGCCCCCGGCCAGCTCCAGGTCACGGTAGGCCTCGGCCACAGTCTCGTACCGCACGGCGCTCCCCTCACCTCGCTTGATCATGACACGTGTCGGCCCGGCCGCCCCGTCGCGGACCGGCGGGGAGTGTCCCTGCTGGAAAGGTCCTGCCAGCGCACATAGAGTGCGTTGACCAAGCGCGAAACCATGTGAAGATCCTCGTGCAGTCTGGAGGTCGCGGATGGGCGCCGACGACGCCAGCGCGCTGCCTGACCTGGTCGCGGCCCGGCTCTCCACGGCGGTCCTGTCGGACATCCTGGACGACCTCGGCCACCGTGATCACGTCCTTGACCCTGCCATCCGCCCGCTCGGCGGTGCCACGGTGATCGCCGGCTGGGCCGATCCGTTCCTCGTCGCCGAGGTGGACGAGATACCCGCCGACCCCTACACCGGTGAGATCGCCGCGATGGACGACATCGCGCCGGGGGACGTGGTCCTCATCGCCGCGGGCGGCTCGCCCCGTGCCGCCTGCTGGGGAGAGCTGTTCTCGACGGCGGCACGCGCCCGGGGGGCCCGCGGCACCCTGATCGACGGATACTGCCGCGACGCGCAGGTGATCGCGGCCATCGGCTACCCGGTGTGGTGCCGGGGGCTGCTGCCGCTGGATGTCAAGGGCCGGCTGGCGGTGACCGCGTGGCGGCAGCCCGCCGTCGTCGGCGGCCTGCCGGTCCGGCCGGGTGATCTGGTGGTGGCCGACGCCGACGGCGCGGTCGTCGTCCCGGCCGGGCTCGCTGCCGAGGCGGTCGGGCGCGCGCTGGACAAGGTGTCGAAAGAGAACGGGGTCCGGGACGCGCTGGCGCAGGGGAGCACCCTGCGCAGCGCCTACGACCGGTTCGGCGTCCTGTGACCCGGGCGGGTCAGGGGCCGCCGACGACCTTCTCGTACTCCTCCTCGCTCTCGCCGAGCGCGGCGCCCGCGTTCTTGACCCAGTCCTCCCGTCCCTGAGACCGGTAGTACAGCAGCACCAGCAGGCCGAGCACCAGCCACGCGCCGTCGACCAGCGGCGCCTAGCTGTAGGGCGACGCCGGGCAGACCGTGGTGCAGAACGGCTGGAACGAGATCGCGACCGCGTACAGCAGCACCCCGGCCGAGATGACCGGGAACGCGATGTGCTTGAAGAAGTTGAATTCGCTTCGCCGCTCGGTGAGGTAGTACCGGATGACCCCGATGTTGGCGATCACGTAGACGAAGCCCACCCCGAGCGCCAGGCCCGGCAGCACCGGCGAGTTGATCAGCCTGTTCACGGTGTCCACGCCGAACCCGGTGATCACTCCCCAGAAGGTGAACACCAGGAAGCAGCCCAGCAGGATGATGGAGATGATCACCGACCGGGGCACGTTCCGCTTGGGATCGCGGGTCTCCTCGGCCAGCGGCGCCGCCGCCTCCCACCCGGTCAGGCCCTGCACGGACAGGACGACCGCGAGCGCGAAGCCGGACAGGGCGATCTTGTTGCCGAAGTTGAAAACGCCCAGCGAGACACCGCCGGGCCCGGGGTTGGCGAAGCCGGTGATCCCCAGGGCCAGCACGATGAGCATCTCGGTGGCGCCGAGCACCACCACCGTCCTGGTGGAGATCCGGATCCCCCGGTACTGCAGGAACGCGACCAGCGGGGCGCCTGATCCTGCATGCTGTCCTCCTGTCACAGAGGCATCCACAGCGGGCGGGCAGCACACTGCCGCACCCGGGCTACGGTGAACCCCAAGCTCCGCCGGGCGTGAGCAAATGTCAAGGCCCTGAGTGCATGCTCACCGCTCATAATGAGGCATGCCCACCATTGATGAGCTGCCTCGCGGCGAGCAGGACGCGCTGCACGACCAGTGCACGGTCTTCCTCGCCTGGCACGGCCGGGTGACAGCGGCCGACCTGCTGGCAGGCATCCCCGGCGACACGGTCACCGACCACTACGGCGACGGCGGCGTCGTCACCGAGCTGGAGACGGAGATCGCGGGGATGCTCGGCAAGCCAGCGGCGGTGTTCCTGCCCAGCGGGACCATGGCCCAGCAGTCCGTGCTGCGGGTGCACGCCGACCGGCGCCAGCGCCGGACGGTCGTCTTCCATCCCATGTGCCACCTGCGCTGGCACGAAGGAGAGGCCTACCAGCGGCTGCACGGCCTGACCGGGCGGCCAGCCGGTGAGCCGGACCGGCTGCTGGCCATCGGCGACCTGACCGAGATCGGCGAGCCGCCCGCCGCGCTGCTGATCGAGCTGCCCCAGCGGGATCTCGGCGGCCAGCAGCCCGGCTGGGATGACCTGCAGGCCCAGCTCGCGTGGGCACGGGACCGTGGTGCCGCCGTGCACCTGGACGGCGCCCGGCTGTGGGAGTCGGCCGCCGGGTACGGCAGGCCGCCGGCCGAGGTCGCGGCCCTGTTCGACACCGTGTACGTGTCGTTTTACAAGGGCATCGGCGCGCTGCCGGGCTGCTGCGTGGCCGGGCCCCCGGACATCCTCGCCGAGGTGCGGGAGTGGCGGCAGCGGATGGGCGGCACCCTGTTCGGCCTGTGGCCGAACGCCGCGTCGGCACTGAGCTGCCTGCGGCGCCGGCTGCCGCTGATGCCCAGCTACCTCAGCCACGCCCGCGCGATCGCGGCCGCGCTCGGCGATCTGGAGGGCGTGCGGGTGGTGCCCGATCCGCCCCAGGTCCCGATGATGCACCTGCTGCTGGACACCTCGCCGGACGGCTTCGCCGAGGCCGCTTACCAGCTGGCCACCGGGCAGGGGATCTGGACCTGGCCGGGTGCCATGGCCACCGCCGACCCCGGCGTGCAGCGGGTGGAGCTGACCGTCGGCGACGCCACCTGCGCGCTGGAGCCAGATCAGGTCCGCGGCATCGTCGCGGCGCTGATCGGGAGGTAGCGCCGCCAACCCACGGGTCTGCTGAACGGCGGTGCGGCCAGCAACCCTCGCCCGGGGCGGTCATCGCGGCTGATCTGTGATCCGCTGCCCCTTGCGCTCATGCGGGCCTTGCCGTGCACGATGCTGCAGTGGCGAGCCGGATCCTGATCGACCTCGGCCCCCTGCGGGGAAACCGCGGCTTCCGCCTCCTGTTCGCCGGCCAGCTGGTCGAGGTGTTCGGCAGCCAGCTCACGACGGTGGCGATCCCGTTCCAGGTGTACGCGCTGACCAGGTCATCCCTGCAGGTCGGGGCGGTGAGCCTGGCGCAGCTGGGCCCGCTGGTCCTCGGGGCGCTCGTCGGCGGCACCGTCGGCGACGCCATCGACCGCCGGCGCATCCTGGTGGTGACGGCGCTGATGATGGCGCTGACCAGCGGGGCGCTGGCCGTCAACGCGGCGTCCGCCCACCCGTCCCTGGTGGCGATCTACCTCGTGAGCGCCGCCGCGGCCGGCGTCGGCGGCATGGCCTCCACCGCGTCCACCGCGGCGGTCCCATCCCTGGTCGGGCCCGAGAACCTGGTGGCCGCCTACGCCTCCATGCAGGTCACCGACCAGGTGGGGCTGGTGGTGGGGCCGGCGATGGCCGGGCTGCTGATCGAGGCGGTCCACCTGCCGTGGGTCTATACGATCGCCGCCGTCATCTACCTGCTCACCGCCGTGACCGTGGCACGCATTCCGGCGATCCCGCCTGCCCCGGGGGCCAGGCGCCCCGGGCTGGGCTCCATCGCGGAGGGGCTGCGGTACCTGCGCGGGCGCCAGGCCCTGCAGGGCGCGTACCTCATCGACATCAACGCGATGGTGTTCGGCATGCCACGGGCGCTGTTCCCGGCGCTGGCCGCGTCCGTGTTCCACGGCGGCCCCAGCACGCTGGGCTACCTGTACGCGGCCCCGGCAGCGGGCGCGCTCATCGGCGCGCTCACCACGGGGTGGCTGGCGCGGATCCACCGGCAGGGCTGGGCGGTCATCGTGGCCGTGTGCGTGTGGGGGGCCGCCATCGTGGCCTTCGGGCTGGTCACCGTGCTGTGGATCGCGCTTGCCCTGCTCGCGGTGGCCGGCTGGGCGGACGTGATCTCGGCCGTGCTCCGCTCCACGATCCTCCAGTCGTCGGTACCCGAGGAGTTCCGCAGCCGCATCTCGTCGGTGCAGATCGCCGTGGTGGAAGGCGGCCCGCGGCTCGGTGACATGGAGTCCGGTGCCGTGGCGAGCCTGGTGTCGACCGAGTTCGCCATCGTCTCGGGCGGCCTGGCCTGCATCGCCGGGGCGGCCCTGCTGGCGGGCCTGCTGCCGGGCTTCCGCCATTACCGCGCCCGCCGCGGGCCCGGTCTTTGACGGCGATCCCGTACCTGGCACACGATGACGGTGCGGCATCCAGGTCGGCCGCCCCGCGCCGGCCGGTATCCACCGGCCGCAGCGATGGGGAGGACAGTGAGCATGGCGGACATCCATGGCAGGTGTGACGGGCGGTTCGAGGCGGTGCGCAGCGCGCTGGCGCAGAACCTTGACTCGGGTGAGGAACTGGGTGCATCGCTTGTCCTGGACATCGACGGTGACATCGTCATCGACATGTGGGGCGGCTTCTGCGACGAGGCCCGGACGGTCCCGTGGGGCGAGCACACCATCACCAACGTCTGGTCCTCGACCAAGACCGTGACCAGCCTGGCCGCGCTGATGCTGGCCGACCGTGGCGAGCTCGACGTCGACGCCCCGGTCGCGAGGTACTGGCCGGAGTTCGCCGCGGCGGGCAAACAGGACGTCAGGGTCCGGCACCTGATGTCGCACTCCTCCGGGGTGTCCGCGCTGGACCAGCCCGCCGTGGTCGAGGATCTCTACGACTGGCAGAAGGCCACCTCGCGGATGGCGGCCCAGGCTCCGTGGTGGGAGCCGGGAACCGCGTCGGGCTACCACGCGCTCAACTACGGGCACCTGGTCGGCGAGATAGTAAGACGGATCAGCGGCAAGCCGCTCAAGCGGTTCGTGGCCGAGGAGATTGCCGGCCCGCTGGGCGCGGACTTCCAGATCGGCGCGGCGGAAAGCGACTGGGGCCGGATCTCCGACGTGATCCCGCCGCCGCCGCTGCCCTTCGACCTGGAGGCGATCGGCCTGGACAGCCCCACGGTCAAGACGCTGACCGGGCCGCCCGCTGAGGCCGAGAACGCCAACACGCCCGGCTGGCGGCGAGCGGACATCGGCGCGGCCAACGGGCACGGCAACGCCCGCT
>DATIXO010000016.1:0-2137 GCA_035518495.1 Streptosporangiaceae bacterium | reverse complement strand
CACAATGTGACCGTGACGGCCTAGTTGTAACGATAGGTGAAGGGGCTGGTGTGACGCGGCGGACTTAACCAGAAACAGAGCACTTCAGCCGCGGGGTCGCGGGGGTGCGGGCGCGGGGGGTGCGGGCGCGGGGCGCGTGGGCCGGGGTCCACCGGGGCTCCCCCCCGCTCTGCGGGCCCGTCTAGCCCCGGTCTTCGCACATGGGGTTTCATTGGGTGAGCCAGCGGGGTCGGCTGATATCGATGTCGAGGAGGGCCAGCAGCCGGGCCTGGACGCCGGCGGGTTTGGGGATCGTGGCGGGGTTGCCGTCGTGGGCGGGGATCAAGCGCAGGTCGGCGAGTGCTTGGAAGATGGTCCGGCCGGTGGGTCTGGCCTGGGCGGGGCCGTAGCCGGGCAGGCCGGTCATCATCTCGCCGTGGGGGGCCAGGGCTTTGCGGACCTGCCGTTCGACCAGGCAGAAGATCAGCAGGGCTAGGCAGATCACGGTGATCAGGGCGGCGATGCGGCGGTTGGTCTTAAGGAACAGGGGGGCGACCGCGAGCGGGCCTTTGAACTCGCCGTAACGGCGTTCGACGGCGTGCTGGCCCTTGTAACGGCGCAAGACCTCCTCCGGGCTGGCCTGGCCGGGCTCCAGGTTGGTCAGCAGGACATACCAGCCGTCGGCCGCGGCCTCGGCGTCGATCGCGGCCTGGTCGAAGTGCCACGATAGGACCGGCTTGCCGGCGGGGCTCTGGGTAATGGTGGTGCGCAGGTACGCCTTGACGCGGCGCTGGGCGGCGATCGCGGTGACCCGGGCGGCGACGGCGTCCGGGGTGGGGTGAAACCGGGTCCCGGCGGTGCGCACCAGCCGGCTGAGCTCCCCGGTGGCCTTGGCCAGCTTCAGCGCGCGGGCCTTGGCCTGCCCGGCGGCGTTCGCTGAGGAGTACACCAGGATGCGGCGCAGATGCACCGGCGGGTCAGCCTTGCGCGGCCCGGCCAGGTCCATCCCGCCGTCTTCCAGGACCCGGTAAATGCCGCGGGCGGCGGCGGGCTTGCCTGCGTCCCGCCCGGCAACATAGTCCACCGCCGTGCCCGCCCCTGGCGGCAGCGCGGCGAACAACCCGGCCGGGACCCGGGCCGCGGCCAGCGGCGCGACGAACCCCACCTCCTGGGCGCCCATCGCCGCCGCGTTCGTGTAGGAGATCAGCTTCGAGTCGCCCACCAGCAGAAACGGGCGCGGCCCGGCGACCTGCTTCAGCGCGGTCATCGCCCCCACGACCTGGGACACCTCCGCGGCCCCGCCGTCATAGGCCTGGTGGAACACCGGGATCCCGCCGTCCCCGCTGACCGCCAGCCCGGTCTGGATCTGCTTCAGATCCGGCCTGCGGTCCTTGGGATGCCCCCACCGCGGCGCCGGGTACTCCTGATCAGCCTGCGGGTAGGCGCCGTACAAGGAGATCGAGGTCAGGTCCCAGTGCAGCCGCGACACATCAACACCGAACTCCGTGATCGCCGCCGCCCCCACACCGCCAGTGATCGCGTCCAGCTGCGGGCCGATCGCGTCCAGCGCCCGGGCGATCCGGTCATCGTTGAGCAACTCCGGGAAGATGCCATATGCCTCATCCACCGCCATCGCCGCAGCCCACTCCTGCACCCGCACCATCGGCGCCGGCGCGGTCAGCCGGTTCGCCACCAGCGCCTCGATCACCTCGCCATGGGAGATCCAGGCCACCGGCCGGACCGGGCACAGCTCGTCAACGATCTCCGCGATCCGCAGCCGGCGCCCGAACTCCGCGACCACCGGCAGCGCCCCCAGCCGCTTTTCCAGCACCCGGACCACCGCGATCTCCGCCCTCACCCGCCCGCGCCCCCGGCCAGTCCGTGACATCCCGCCCACACCACAGATCAACCAGCAACCAGGCCAGCCATTCCCCGCAGGTCACTCAAGGACGCAGACGACCCAGCAGCCCATCAGTCCCACCGCCCCACGCATCAAACCCCATGTGCGAAGGACGGGTCTAGCAGCGGCTGGGCCTGGCGTTCCGCCTTGGCGATGGTGCCGGTCACCACGCCGAACAGCTCGGCGAGCACATGCTGGGGTGTGCGGAAGCGCTGGCGCAGCACGGTGACTAGGGCCTGTTCGGCGAGGGTGAGCGCG
>DATIXO010000015.1:0-3089 GCA_035518495.1 Streptosporangiaceae bacterium | reverse complement strand
GCCGTGACAGGAACGGGGTGATCCATTTCGATGACCTGCCCGGGTCGCTGCCGGCGATGCTGCACGGCTGGGTCCAGCGCAGCCCGGACGCCGAGGCGGTCGTCGAGCTGGACGGCGACAGGCTCAGCTACCGGCAGCTGTGGGACCGGGCGGGCCGGGTGGCGGGCGGGCTGCGCGCACGAGGCGTGACCGGCGGGAGCCGGGTGGCGCTACGCTACCCGGCCGGCGTCAGGTGGGTGCTGGGGTTCTGGGGCACGCTGCTGGCCGGCGGTGTCGCGGTGGCGGTCAACATCCGCTCCGCGCAACCCGAGGTGGAGTTCGTCCTGGAGGACTCCGGGATGGTGGTCGACCTCGGGCCCGGCGACCCGCTGCCCGACGGCGAACCGTACGTGGCCCCGGTTCCGGCGCGGGAGGCCGTGGCGGCCATGTTCTACACCTCGGGCACGACCGGCCGGCCCAAAGGCGTGCCGACCACGCACGAGGCGTTCCTCACCAACTGCGAGAACCTGGTCCGCGTGCTCGGCGTCATCAGCGACGTCGGCAGCTCGTTCCGCACGCTCATCTCGGTGCCGCTGTTCCACGTCACCGGCTGCAACTCGCAGCTGCTCGGAGCCGCCTACGCCGGCGGTGCCGCCGTGATCATGCCGGAGATGAAGCCGGCCCGGGTAGCCGCGGCGCTGCCTGCGGAGCGGATCTCGTTCATGGTCACGGTCCCGGCGGTGTACGCGTTGCTGCTGGGGCGCTCGGCGCTCGACGGCATCGACGTGTCCGGGGTCCGGTGGGTCTGCTACGGCGGCGCGCCGATCGCCGCCTCGCTGGTCCGTGAGCTCAAGGCGGCGTTCGCCGCCGCCGAACTGGTCAACGGGTTCGGCATGACCGAGACCTCCTCACTGGTGGCTGCGCTTCCGCACCGGGACGTGGAGGAGTACGCCGATTCGGTCGGCTACGCGGTGCCGGGCGCCGATCTCGCCGTCGATCTGCCCGACGGCGGGTCCGATACGGGCGAGCTGCTGGCCCGGGGGGCCGGGGTGCTGCACGAGTACTGGAACCGCCCGGACGCGACGGCCGCGGCCTTCGTCGACGGGTGGCTGCGCACCGGCGACATCGTGCGGGTCGATGACGTCGGCCGGATATACGTCGTCGACCGCGCCAAGGACATCATCATCCGGGGCGGCGAGAACGTCTCGAGCGTGGAGGTCGAAAGCGCGCTGGAGAGCGTTCCCGGTGTCACGGAGGCGGCGGTGATCGGCGTTCCCGACGACGTGATGGGCGAGAAGGTCGGCGCCGTGGTCGTCGTCGAGGGTGAACCCGACGTCGCCGCGATCATCGAGCACTGCGGCCGGCAGATCGCCGGCTTCAAGGTGCCGCAGTACCTCACGGTGTGGGAGGGGCCGCTGCCGCGCAACCCGGCCGGCAAGCTGCTCAAGGCTCAGCTCCGCGAGCAGGTGACGTGGGGGGAGCCGCTTCGATGAGCCCGGACACCGGAACTGATGCCGGCGACGGGACCGTGCTGGAGCTGGCCGGGGGCGGCCTCGACGCCGTCCTCGCCGCGTCGGTGATGCGCTCGGCCCGCATCCCCGCCGACACGGCGGCGAGGGTGACGGGCGCGATCCTGCGCTCGCCACGGCCGGCAACCCGGCAGCTGGCCCGGGGCCTGTGGCGCCAGCTGGCCGTCGGCCTGGGCGCCGGCGAGGACCTGCCCCGGCTGGACCGGCGGTTCGCCGACCCCGCCTGGCGCGGCAACCCGGTCCTGCGGCGGCTGGCGCTGAGCTACCTGGTGTGGGCCGACGCGCTACGCGAAGGGGTGGCCGCCACCCCGCTGGACTGGCGTACCCGGCAGCGGGCCACGCTGCTGACCGACAACCTCATCGCGGCCGCCGCGCCGGCCAACGTGCCCCTGGTCAACCCCGCCTCGGCCAAGCACGCGTGGGAAACGGGGGGCCAAAGCCTGCTGCGCGGACTGCGGTACTTCGCCCACGACATGTCCAGGCCGCCCCGGCTGCCCCCCGCTGTCGACTCGTCCGCGTTCACGATCGGCAAGGACGTCGCGGCCACGCCGGGTGCGGTCGTTCACCGCGGCGACATCTTCGAGCTGATCCAGTACGCGCCGGCGTCCGATCAGGTCGACGGGATCCCGGTCCTGCACGTGGCGTCGCCGGTCAACAAGTTCTACCTGCTCGACCTCGGCGCGAAGAACTCCGTCATCGGCGCGCTGCAGGCGGCCGGGCGGCAGTCGTTCATCGTGTCCTGGGTCAACCCCGACGAACGGCACCGCGACATCGGGCTGGACCAGTACGTGCAGGCCGTCCTGGACATGCTGGGCGCGATCCGCGAGATCACCGGCAGCGAGCAGGTCCACCTGCTCGGGCTCTGCGGCGGCGGGACGATCACCCTGGCCGCTGCCGGTTATCTCGCGGCGACGGGCCGGCAGCACGAGCTGGCCACCCTCACGCTCGGCGTGGCGATCGCCGACTACTCCCGAGGCGGGATCGTGGGGGCGCTGGTCGACGAGCAGACCGCGCGGGTCGCCGCCGAGCACGCGACCCGCCGCGGCTACATCGACGCCGCCGAGGTCGCCGCGGGCTTCGCCTGGATCCGCCCCGACGAGGGAGTGTGGATGCAGGCAGCCGTCAACTACCTGCTCGGTGAGCGCCCGCAGGGCAGCGAACTGCTGTTCTGGGCGGCCGACAACACCAACATGACCGCGCGGCTCAACAACGACCAGCTCGCCCTGCTGGTGAACAACTCGTTCGTGACCCCAGGCGCTCTGCGGGTCCTGGGCGCGCCCGTCGATCTGAGGCAGGTCACCGTCAGCACCTACCTGCTCGGCGCGTCGACCGACCACATCATGCCGTGGATGGACTGCTACCGCACCCGGCCGCTCCTGGGCGGTCCCACCCGGTTCGTGCTCGCCGCGGGCGGGCACGCGAAGGCGCTGGGCTCTCCGCCGGGAGCTCCGCGCAGCAGCTACCGGACCGGCGGCTCGGAGTCGGCCGACCCGGCCGAATGGCTGCAGGCCTCCGTCGAGCACCCGGGCAGCTGGTGGCAGGACTGGAGCGACTGGATCGCCAAGCACACACCCGCGACCG
>DATIXO010000014.1:0-9730 GCA_035518495.1 Streptosporangiaceae bacterium | reverse complement strand
CAGCCGCCCGCGGGCCAGCCGGCCTCAGCCGCGGACTCGGCCTCGCTGGCTGACTTCGGCGACGAGGACGTGGCCACCGAAGAGGCGGAAATCGAGAGCGGAGCACCGCTCGAGATACCCGAGGTGCCGGCGATCCCCGCGATCCCTGCGGACCTGGGCGACGGCAACCTGTCCGCCGCCCGCGTGTCGGCCGAGGAGACCGGCACCACCTCGGTGCCGGCGCAGGGCACCGAGGCCGGGCGCGCCAATTCCGCGGACGAGCCGGGCGCATAGCTGGGCTGGGCGCATGGCCCGAGCCGGGCGGGTAACCAAAGCGGGCGCATGGCCCGAACCGGACGCGCACTGCCGGAGCCAGGTGCACTGCCGGAGCTGCGCGGACGGGCGCCCCCTGAACCGGAGTGACGCCCGCCCCTCGCGTCCCCGCTAGTGTTCGGCTATGACCAAGTGGGAGTACGCGACCGTGCCGCTGCTCGTGCACGCGACCAAGCAGATACTCGACAACTGGGGAGACGACGGCTGGGAACTGGTGGCCCTGGTGCCCGGCCCGAACTCCGAGCAGCTGGTCGCGTACCTGAAACGGCCGAAAGGGTGAGCGACGGGCCCGAGGCCAGGCTCGCCGCGCTTGGCCTTGCCCTGCCGCCGGTGGCGGCCCCGGTGGCGGCGTACGTGCCCGCCGTGCGCAGCGGGCCGTATGTGTACACGGCCGGGCAGCTGCCGCTGACCGATGGCAAGCTGCCTCAGACCGGCAAGGTGGGCGCACAGGTGAGCGTGGACGAGGCGGCCGCGCTCGCGCGGACCTGCGCGCTGAACGCGCTGGCCGCCGTGGCGTCGGTGGCGGGCGGGCTCTCCGCGGTGACCCGGATCGTGAAGGTGACCGGCTTCGTGGCCAGCGACCCCTCGTTCACCGGCCAGCCGCTGGTGGTCAACGGGGCCAGCGAGCTGCTGCTTGAGGTGTTCGGCGAGGCGGGCCGCCACGCCCGCAGCGCGGTGGGGGTGGCGGCCCTGCCGCTCGACGCGCCGGTGGAGGTCGAGCTGATCGCCGAGGTCAGGGATTGACCGGCAGCCACACATGAGCCCGGCCGCACGTCCCGCCATCCGGCTGCCCAGTTGGATGGCCCAGCGTGCCCGCGACGTCCTGGAGGGCAGGAAACCCCCGGTGGAACCGCGCGACGCCGCCACGGTGATGCTGCTGCGCCCGCTGCCGGGCGGAGCCGGGCCGGATGCCCCGGGCCTGCTAGATGCGCCGGGCCCGCCCTATCCGCCGGGCCTGGCGGATGCGCCGGGGATGCAGGTCTATATGCTCCGGCGCCAGTCCTCGATGGCGTTCGCGCCGGGCGCCTTCGTGTTCCCCGGCGGCTCGGTGGACACCCGCGACGCCGAGATCGAGGTCGGCTGGGCCGGCCCGGACGCGCAGGAGTGGGGACGGATGATCGATGCCCCCGCCGACCTCGCCCGTGCCCTGGTCTGCGCCGCGGTCAGGGAGACATTCGAGGAATGCGGGGTGCTGCTGGCCGGGCCGACCGCGGGCACCGTGGTGGCCGACACGCGCGGCGAGGACTGGGAGGCGGACCGGGCCGCACTGCTGGCGCGCTCGGTGTCCCTGGCCGGCCTGCTCCGCCGCCGCGGCCTGGTCCTGCGGAGCGACCTGCTGCGGCCCTGGGCGCGGTGGATCACCCCGGTGACCGAGGAACGGCGCTATGACACCAGGTTCTTCGCGGCCGCCCTGCCCGATGGCCAGCGGGCCCGGGACGTCAGCGAGGAGGCCGACGGCGCGGCCTGGGCCGAGCCCGGCGAGGCGCTCGCGGCAGCCCGCCGCAAAGAGATCTTCCTGCTGCCGCCGACCGCGGTCACCCTCGGCGAACTGGCGGCCTGCGGGCACCCGGCCGCGGCGCTGGCCGCCCGGCGCCGGATCACGGCGCTGATCCCCGAGGTCTACCTGGCCGACGGGGCGGTCTGGCTGACCGTCCCGCCCGGGCTGGACTATCCGCTGTGAGGGAACCTCTGTCGAGCTCGGACTGGCCAGTGACGCCGCAGGCGCCGGGCCGAACGCCGCGTCAGCGGTGTCCCGACGCCGAGGACCCGCCTCCCGAAGCCAGCGAAGCGCCCGCGAGGGAGGCAATGGTGTGAACGCCGGAGCGGGCCGCGTCGACGGCCAGGGCACACCGCGGGCGCGGTGCGTGCTCGCCCCCAACCCCTCCCTGATGACGCTGGACGGCACCAACACCTGGCTCATCGCCGAGCCCGGGTCCTCGTCGGCCCTGGTCGTGGACCCGGGGCCGGGCGACGACGGGCATCTGCGCCGGGTCGCCGGCCTGGCCGCCGCGGCCGGCCAGCGGGTGAGCAAGATCCTGCTTACACACGGGCACCCCGACCACGCCGAGGGCGCGGCCGCCTTCGCGGCCATGACCGGCGCGCCGGTGCTCGCCGCCGATCCCGCCCACCGGCTCGGCGGCGAGGGGCTGGCGCCGGGGGACACGGTGACCGCGGGCGGCTGCGAGCTGCGGGTAGTGGCCACCCCCGGGCACTCGGCCGACTCGGTCTGCCTGCTCCTGGCCGCCGACGGGGCGCTGCTCACCGGAGACACCGTCCTCGGCCGCGGGACCACGGTGATCGCGGATGACGGCAGCCTCGCCGACTACCTCGGCTCGCTGGAGCGGCTGCGGGCGCTGGCCGGCGAAGCGCAGTTGCGGGTGCTGCTCCCGGGCCACGGGCCGCTGCTGGCGGACCCTGGCGGGACGCTCGACTACTACCTCGCCCACCGCCGGGAGCGGCTGGCCGAGGTGGCCGCGGCGCTGGCCGCCGGGGACCGCACCCTGGCCGAGATCGTCGCCCGCGTGTACGCGGATGTGGACCGCTCGCTCTGGCCGTTCGCGGAGTGGTCGGTCCGCGCGCAGCTCGACTACCTTGCTGCCACCGGGGACCTCCCGCCCGGCGTCGAGCTCTAAAGGGGCTGGTACCAGCCCGCTCCCTCAGCGGGCCCGTTTGGCCAGCCGCTCCCGGTCCAGGATCAGCACCGACTTGGCGGAGAGCTGGAGCCAGCCCCGGGTGGCGAAATCGGCGAGCGCCTTGTTGACGGTCTCCCGCGACGCGCCCACCAGCTGCGCCAGCTCCTCCTGGGTGAGGTCGTGATGGACCTGGAGCCCTTCCGCCTGCTCCTCGCCGAACCTGTCCGCGAGGTCGAGCAGGGCCTTGGCGACCCGGCCAGGGACGTCGGTGAACACCAGGTCGGCCATGACGTCGTTGGCCCGCCGCAGCCGCTGCGCGAGCGCCTGCAGCAGGTGCAGCGCCACGTCCGGCCGGCCGGTCAGCCAGTGCCGCAGGTAGTCGTGGCCCAGCCCGGCGAGCCGGGAGTCGGTGACAGCCACCGCGCTGGCCGTCCGCGGCCGTGGGTCGAAGAGCGAGAGCTCGCCGAACATCTCGCCCGGCCCGAGCACACTCAGCAGGTTCTCCCGGCCGTCCACCGCGGTCCGGGTCAGCTTGATCTTGCCGTCGAGAATGACGTACAGCCGGTCACCGGCGTCGCCCTCGTCGAACAGGCGGTCACCCCTGGCCAGCTGGACGTCGACCACACCGGCGCGCAGCGCACGCGCTCCCTCGTCGTCGAGCGTTTCGAAAAGTGGCGCCCGGCTGAGCACATCCTCAGCGTGAGCCACGGGGTGCCTCCTCGCACATGTCCGTTTATCAGTGTCGCGCATGCAGGGACGTGGATGTGACCACGGCTCAGCCGGGCGGGGCCTCGGTGGCGGCGGCCAGCCGGCGGCGGCAGCTGTCGATCTCCGCCTCGGCCTCGGCCCGGCCTACCCAGGTGAAACCCTCCACCGCCTTCCCGGGCTCCAGGGCCTTGTACACCTCGAAGAAGTGCTGGATCTCCAGCAGGTCGAACTCTGCCACGTCGCTGATGTCGGTGTAGTGCGCCATCCGGGGGTCGGTCGCCGCGACGCAGAGCACCTTGTCGTCGGCGCCGTTCTCGTCGCGCATCCGGAACATGCCGATCGTCCGGCACCTGATGACGCAGCCGGGGAAGGTCGGCTCCTCCAGCAGCACCAGGGCGTCGAGCGGATCACCGTCGTCGGCCAGCGTGTCCTCGATGAAGCCGTAGTCCGACGGGTACCGGGTGGCGGTGAACAGCATCCGGTCCAGCCGGATCCGGCCGGTCTCGTGATCCATCTCGTACTTGTTCCGCTGGCCCTTGGGGATCTCTATGACCACATCGAACTGCATCAGGTCGCTCCCTGCGTGCGGAAGATGATTTACTCCTTGCCCAGCAGGCCTGTGTGCCCGGCGGGCTGGTTCCCGGCGTACCGCGAGGAACCGGCGCCCTGGGCACGCGTGGCTGGTGTGCCAAGCATCTCGTGAGGGGACGGGTAGTGGCGAACCGCGTCCGGCTGACCGCGGCGATTGCGCTCGCGATGCTCAACGTGTTCACCCTGGGCGCCGGGGTGGCCGTCGCCGCGCTGCTGCCAGCCCGGCTCAAGCTCTGGCAGGTCCCACAGGTGGCGGCCGTCCGGATCGCCGCGCCCGCTGCCGTGCTCACCCCAGCAGTCTCCACCGGGCCGCTCCCCACAAGCCAGGGCCTGACCGCGAAGCTGGCGCATCTGATCGCCTCCCGCTCGCTGGGCTCCCACGTCGGGGTGGTCGTCACCGACCTGAGGTCCGGCAGCGTGCTCTTCGCGCGGGCGGCCAACGCCCCGGCGACGCCCGCGTCGAGCGCCAAGCTGGCGACCGCGGTGGCGGCGCTGGACAAGCTCGGCCCGGCCGCGCGCTTCACCACCCGCGTCGTCCGCGGCCGGGCGCCCGGCTCGGTCGTCCTGGTGGGGGGCGGGGACCCCACCCTGGCGGCGGGCCAGCCGCCCGCCTCGGACTACCCGCAGCCAGCGACCCTGGAATCCCTGGCACGGCTGACCGCGCGCTCGCTGCGCGCGCAGGGCCTGCGCTCGGTGCGGCTGGGCTATGACGTCTCGCTGTTCACCGGCCCGGCCACCGCACCGGGCTGGAGCAGCGGCTACGTCACCACCGGGAACGTGACCCCCATCACCGCGCTCGAGGTGGACCAGGGCAGGCTGACGCGCTCCGGCAAGCCGGAGGACGCCGACGATCCGGGCAACTTCCGCCCCCGCTCCTTCGTCCCGGCAACCGAAGCGGCCGCGGCGTTCGCCTCGTTCCTGCGCGCCCAGGGCATCCGCGTGCGCGGCCCGGTCTCCGCCGCCACCCCGCCGGCGGGTGCCGCCACGATCGCCAGCGTCCACTCGCCCTACCTGTCCGCGATCGTGGGGTGGATGCTCCGCGAGAGCAACAACGTGATCGCCGAGGACCTGGCCCGGCAGGTCGCGCTGCGCACCGGCCGGCCCGCCTCGTTCGCTGGCGCGGCGAAGGCGGTGACAGCCAGCGTGGCGCAGCTGGGCATCAGCAGCGGCATCCACCTGGTGGACGGCAGCGGCCTGTCCCCGCGGGACCGGATCTCCCCGATGGCGCTCGCCGGGCTGGTACGCCTGGCGGGCGACGCCAGCCAGGCCGCGCTCCGCGCTGCCATCACCGGGATGCCGGTGGCAGGCTTCTCCGGGACGCTGGCCCCCGGCCAGAGCGTGTTCGGCGGCTTCGGGCCGGCCGCGCTCGGCACCGTGCAGGCCAAGACCGGCAACCTGACGCGCGTGGTCAGCCTGGCCGGGATCGTCAGCGACGCCAGCGGCCGGCTGCTCGCGTTCGCCTTCATGGCCGACCAGCTCCCGCCCGGGCAGCTGACGCACGCGGCCGGTGTCATCGACAAGATGGCCACGGCGCTGGCCGGCTGCGGCTGCGGCTCATAGCGGCACCGGCGGCCGGGAGCGGCGCCAGCCGCCCAGAGGCGGTACCAGCGGCTGATGGCGGCGCAGCGGGCGAGGACGCCCCGCCAGCACCGGCTCATCCCCCAGAGCACGTACGGTGGAGGGGTGAACAGCGGACAGATGATCGACTGGGATGTCGCGATCTCGACCGGCGTCAGGTGGGTCCGGCCCGGGCCGCAGGTCAGCCTGGCCGATGCGAGGTCAGTGGTCGAGGAACTGCGTGAGCTCGCCGCTGCGGTGGCGGAACCGGTCCACCAGGTCACCGGGATGATCAGTGCCGAGGACGCCGGCCGGGTGGCGGTGGTGGACCGCCCTGGGTGGATCCGGGCGAACGTGGACGGGTTCCGGGTGGTCCTCGACCCGCTCGCCGTGCATCTGCGCGAGCAGGGCCGGGCGCCCGAGCCCGGCTCGGTGATCGCCGCGGTGGGCTCCCGGGTCACCGGGATGCAGGCCGGGCTCATCCTCGCCTACCTCGCGGGCCGGGTACTCGGCCAGTACGAGCTGTTTCTGCCGCCGGACCCGCAGACCCCGGACAGCGCCGCGCCAGCGGGCCGGCTGACCCTGGTGGCGCCGAACATCCTCATGGTGGAGCGCGAGCTGGGGGTGGACCCGCACGATTTCCGCCGCTGGGTGTGCCTGCACGAGGAGACCCACCGGACCCAGTTCACCTCGGTCGACTGGCTCCGCGGCTACGTGCAGGAGCAGATGACCGAGTTCCTGCTCGCCTCCGACCTCGACCCGGCGACAATTCTGGAGCGGGTGCGCGCGGCCGCCGACGCGGTGGCCGGGGCGGTCCGGGGCGGCGACGGCGACAGCCTCATCGAGGCCATCCAGACCCCCCGCCAGCGGGAGATCCTCGACCGCCTCACGGCCGTCATGACCTTGGTGGAGGGCCACGGCGACTACGTGATGGACGCTGTCGGGCCGCAGGTGGTGCCCTCGGTCGCCGAGATCCGGGCCGCCTTCAACGCCCGCCGCGGATCGGCCGGCCGGCTGGAGCAGACCATCCGCCGGATGCTGGGCATCGACCTGAAGATGAAGCAGTACGCACAGGGCTCGCAGTTCGTGGCGACGGTGGTGGCCGAGGCCGGGATGGACACCTTCAACCGGGTCTGGACCTCGCCGGAGACGCTGCCGACCAAGGATGAGATCACCGACCCCGCCCGCTGGCTGGAGCGGGTCGGCGGGAACGGCGCCAAGGCGCTGGAGGGCTGACCGGCGATGGGGCCCCCGCCCGCGGTGGCGCAGGTCCGCTGGGCCGTCCGCCGCGGGCTGGATGGCCTCACCGGCGGCGACCTGGTGCTGGCCGCCTGCTCGGGCGGGGCGGATTCGCTGGCGCTCGCCGCGGCCCTGGCGCACGAGGCGCCGCGCCGGGGATTGCGGGCGGGCGGCGTGACCGTCGATCACGGGCTGCAGCCGGGATCAGCGCAGCGAGCCCGCCGCATCGCGGCGGTCCTGGCGGCCCTCGGCCTTGACCCGGTGGAGGCCGTGCCGGTGACCGTCGCTGCCGGGCCCGGCGCGGGGGGCCCGGAGGCCGCGGCGCGCGGCGCGCGTTACCGGGCGCTGGATGAGGTGGCCAGCCGCACCGGTGCCCGCGCCATCCTGCTCGGCCACAGCCTGGACGACCAGGCGGAAACGGTGCTGCTCGGGCTGGCCCGTGGCTCGGGCGCCAGGTCGCTGGGCGGGATGCCCGCCCGCCGCGGCCACTACCGGCGGCCGCTGCTGGGCGTGCGGCGGGCCACCCTGCGGGCGGCGTGCGACGCCGCGGGCCTGCGGCCATGGGACGACCCGCAGAACTGTGACCCCGCGTTCGCCCGCGCCCGGGTCCGGCATCAGGCGCTGCCGGCGCTGGAGGCCGCCCTCGGCCCGGGGATCGCGCAGGCGCTCGCCCGCACAGCGGGCCAGCTGCGGTCCGACGCCGAGGCGCTCGACGAGTGGGCGGCCGGCCAGGCGCCGCTGATGCGCGACCCGGACGGCGGCTGGCGGGCGGACGCGCTGCGGGCCGCGGAGCCCGCGCTCAGGACCCGGGTGCTGCGGACGGCGGCGATCGAGGCCGGCTGCCCTCCGGGCAAGCTCACCGCCGGCCATGTCGGGGCACTCGATGCACTGGTCACGAACTGGCACGGGCAGCGCTGGACCACCCTGCCCGGGGGAGTGCGCGCCATGTTGCGGTGTGACAGGCTGATTTTCGCCGTCGCGGCCGGTCATCCCCCCGGGCCCGGCGGTGACAGCCCCGGGAACCGCCTCGCCAGCCGCGAGACGGGGAAGGGCCGCTAGCGGGAGCGGCCGGGGCCCGACGAGGCGGAGGCCATGGTTGGACGCGACTGACGTGGGAGCTGACCTCAAAGAGGTGCTCATCCCGGCCGCGGCCGTGCGGGAGCGGGTCGCCGAGCTGGCCGCCCAGATCGACGCCGATTATGCCGGGCGTGAACTGCTGCTGGTGGGCGTGCTCAAGGGAGCGGTCATGGTCATGGCCGACCTCGCGCGGGCGATGCGGCTGCCGGTGCAGATGGACTGGATGGCCATTTCCTCCTACGGGTCCGGGACCAAGTCGTCGGGCGTGGTGCGGATCCTCAAGGACCTCGACACCGACATCTGCGGCCGCCACGTGCTGGTGGTGGAGGACATCATCGACTCTGGCCTGACCCTGTCCTGGCTGATGGGGAACCTGCGGTCCCGGGAGCCGGCCTCGCTGGCCGTGTGCGTGCTGCTCCGCAAGCCGGGCGCGGAGCGGATGGGTGTCGAGGCCGCCTACACCGGGTTCGACATCGGGAACGAGTTCGTGGTCGGGTACGGGCTCGACTACGCCGAGCGCTACCGGAACCTCCCGTTCATCGGGACCCTCGCGCCGCATGTCTACGGCGGGGAGCCGGCTGATCACCCCAAGGGGGAACACGATCAGTGATCGATAGCGTTCATGCCTGGAGAGGGCCGCAGGGATCCCGGTGTCTCCTGCGCCCAACGGGTCCCGGTCGCGGTGTACCGTCAGGTATCCCCGCACCACAGCCGGGAATGAGAAGGAAGCCGGGCATGGTCACTGGGACGCATGACAGTCCCGCCGGGGGTCGGCGGGCCACGACGCTGGTCAGGAGGAACCCGTCCCGAGCAGGCGGGGTCGGTCGCCGATGGATCTGAAGCGCTATTTCCGCGGGCCCTTCATAGCGGTCCTTGTGATGCTGCTGCTCTTCTTCGTCGTGTTCTCGTACGCCAACCGCGGCACGTCGTACACGCAGAAGGACACGTCGTACGTCGTGCAGCAGATCGAGCAGGGCAAGGTCAAGTCGGCCGTTCTCACCGACAAGAACCAGACCATCCAGATCACCACCGACTCCGGCCGTTACCAGGCGAGCTGGGTCGGCAACCAGGGCCAGCAGCTGGCCACCGAGCTGCAGAACAAGCTGCCGCCGCAGGGCTACAACGTGGTCGTCCCCAGCGGCAACTCGGTGCTGGGCCTGATCATCGGCTTCCTGCCCTACGTGCTGATCATCCTGTTCTTCCTGTTCCTGCTGAACCAGATGCAGGGTGGCGGGTCGCGGGTCATGAACTTCGGCAAGTCGAAGGCGAAGCTCATCACCAAGGACACGCCGAAGACCACGTTCGCCGACGTGGCCGGGGCCGACGAGGCGATCGAGGAGCTCCAGGAGATCAAGGAGTTCCTGCAGAGCCCCGGCAAGTTCCAGGCGATCGGCGCCAAGATCCCCAAGGGCGTGCTGCTCTACGGCCCACCCGGGACCGGCAAGACGCTGCTCGCGCGGGCGGTCGCCGGGGAGGCCGGCGTGCCGTTCTACTCCATCTCCGGCTCCGACTTCGTGGAGATGTTCGTCGGCGTCGGCGCCTCCCGGGTGCGCGACCTGTTCGAGCAGGCGAAGGCCAACGCGCCGGCGATCGTGTTCGTGGACGAGATCGAC
>DATIXO010000013.1:0-2440 GCA_035518495.1 Streptosporangiaceae bacterium | reverse complement strand
GCGTCAAGGGCGTCGGCGAGGCGGGCACGATCGCGTCCACCCCGGCGGTGGTGAACGCCATCGTCGATGCGCTGCGGCCGATGGGCATCGACGACGTGCCGATGCCGTGCACCCCCGAACGGGTCTGGCGGGCCATCCAGTTCGCCCGCGATAACGGCGCTGGGCAGAACGGAGGCGGGAAATGATCCCGGCGAAATTCGACTACACCAAGCCCGGGTCGGTCGACGAGGCGGTCCGCGCGCTGGCCGGCGGCGGCGATGACGCCAAGGTGATCGCCGGCGGGCAGAGCCTGCTGCCGCTGCTGCGGCTGCGGCTCGCCTTCCCCGAGCTGCTCGTGGACGTGGGCGGGCTCGGGGAGCTGCGCGGCGTCCGCGACGAGGGCGAGACGCTGTGGATCGGGGCGCTCACCACCCTCGACGAAGCGGCCCGTGACCCGGTCATCGGCCAGCACTGCGGGCTGCTCTCCGAGGCGGCCGCCCTGATCGCCGACCCGGCCGTCCGCCACCGCGGCACGGTCTGCGGGGCCCTGGCCCACGCCGACCCGGCCGGGGACCTCCCGGCGGTGGCGGTGGCGCTGGACGCGACGCTGATCGCCCGCGGCCCCGGCGGCGAGCGGACCATCGGCGCGGGCGAGTTCTTCCTCGACTACCTGACCACCGCGCTGGCGCCGGACGAGATCCTGACCGGGGTCCGGGTACCCAAGCTCGGCCCGGGCTGGGGTTATCACTACGAGAAGTTCCACCTCACCGCGCAGGCATGGGCGATCGTCGGCGTGGCGGCGGTGGCCCGCCGGTCGAACGGGCAGATCGCTGAGGCTAGGATCGGGCTCACCAACATGGGCCTGGTCCCTGTCCGGGCCCGCGCGGCGGAGGCCGCCGTCGCCGGCGTGGAAGCCAGCAGGGAGGCCCTGCGGGCGGCCGCCGAGCGGGCGGACGAAGGCACACAGCCACCGTCTGACCTGCACGGCGCGTCCGACTACCGGCGCCACCTGGCGCGGGTACTGACCGCCAGGGCATTGGCGGTGGCAGCAGGAGTCTGATTATGGAGCTGGAGCACTCGTTCACCATCCCGGTCCCACCGGAGCGCGCGTGGCAGGTGCTCCTCGACGTCGAACAGGTGGCGCCCTGCATGCCGGGCGCCACCGTCGACTCGGTGGACGGCGACGAGGTGACCGGCCGGGTCAAGGTCAAGGTCGGCCCGGTCGCGCTCACCTACGCGGGTAAGGCGCGGTTCACCGAACGGGACGAGCAGGCCAAGTCCATCACGCTGGAGGCGTCGGGCAAGGAGACGCGCGGCTCCGGGACGGCCTCGGCCACGGTTCATTCCTGGCTGGCCGACGAGAGCGGCCAGACCCGGGTGACCGTGCACACGACGATGAACGTGACCGGCCGGCCCGCCCAGTTCGGCCGCGGCGTGATGGCCGACGTCGGCGGCAGGATCATCGAGAAGTTCGCCACCAACCTGGCGGCGCAGCTCGCCGCCGCCGGCCCGGCTGAGGGGGCCGCTGCCGCCGGGCCGGCCGGGCCCGGCGGCCAGCACGGGGCGGCGGTTTCCGGCAACGGGGCCCTGGCGCTGCCGATCGAGGACCTCCAGCTCCCGGTGCGCGCCTTCAACAGCCTGCGGCGCGAAGGCATCCACACGGCCGGTGACCTTTCCGCCCGCAACGAGGCGGAACTGCTCGCGATCCCGAACCTGGGCCCGCAGTCGATCAGTGAGATCAAGCTGAAGCTGGCAGAACGGGGGCTGGCGCTCGCCAGCCCGGCGGCAGCAGCGGGGCCGGCGGCCACCGGCTCCAGCGGTGACACGGCCGCGGCTCCCCCGCCGGCCACGCCGTCATCCGCGATCCCGCCGCCGGCCGCACGGCCGCCGGACGAGGACGCGATCGACCTGCTCAGCGTGGCGGGTTTCCCGGTCGCCAAGCGGGTGCTGCCGGTGGCCGGCGCGATCGCCGTGCTCCTCGCGCTGTTCCTGCTCGGCCGTCGCCGGCGCCGCCGCCGGGCCTGATCCCAGCGGGCCCGCCGGGGGCAGTCCCCGGCGCCTTTCCCGTGCCCTGTTCCCGCGGCCCGGCCGCTGTCGATTCCGCGGCTGGCCGCTCGTCGGTCAGGTAGGGCGCACCACCGGGTGCGCTCACGGGGGGAAGCGGAGCTGCCAGGCTGCTTCTCCCGGGTCGAGAGAGGAAGCAACCGTGAGCAAGTACCTGCTGCTGTACCGCGGCCCGGCGACGCCGATGGAGGACTTCACGCCCGAGCAGTCTGCCGAGCAGATGAAGGCCTGGGGTGACTGGATGGGCCGGGTCGGTCCGGCGATGGTGGACGGCGGGGCGCCGTTCGGGCAGCGCACCGCGGTCAGCGACGACGGAACGAGCCCGGCGCCCGGTGACCTGAACGGCTACACGATCGTCGAGGCTGACTCCGTCGACGGCGCCCGCGCGCTCACCGGC
>DATIXO010000012.1:0-8274 GCA_035518495.1 Streptosporangiaceae bacterium | reverse complement strand
GACCCAGCTGGCGGGCATCGAGGGCGTCCGGATCATGGGGCCGCTGACGCCGGCCAACCGGGGGGCCGCGATCTCCTTCGAGGTCGACGGTGTGCACCCGCACGACGTCGGCCAGGTCCTCGACGAGCACGGCATCGCCGTGCGGGCCGGGCACCACTGCGCCTGGCCGCTGCACCGGGCGCTCGGCGTCCAGGCCAGCACCCGGGCGTCGTTCTACCTGTACAACACCCTCGACGAGGTGGACGCGCTGGCCGCGGGAATACGCGAGGCCCAGCGCTTCTTCGCAGTGGCGTAAGGAGGGCAGATGCAGCTCGAGTCGCTCTACCAGGAGATCATCCTGGACCACTACCGGCGCCCGCACCACAAGGGCCTGCGTGAGCCCTACGACGCCGAGGTCCGGCACGTGAACCCGACCTGCGGCGACGAGGTGACCCTGCGGGTGGCGCTGAAGGACGCCGGGGCGGAGCCGGCCGTGGCCGACATCTCCTACGACGCGCTCGGCTGCTCGATCAGCCAGGCCAGTGTGTCGGTGATGAGCGAGCTGATCATCGGCAAGCCGGTCAGCGAGGCCCTGGCCACCTGCGGCGAGTTCGTCGCCCTCATGCAGTCGCGGGGCGAGGCAGAGCCCGACGAGGACGTGCTCGGCGACGCGATCGCGTTCGCCGGGGTGTCGAAGTACCCGGCCAGGATCAAGTGCGCCCTTCTCGGCTGGATGGCCTGGAAGGACGCGACCGCGCAGGCGATGCGCGACGAGGAGTGACGATGGATCAGGATGCTGCCGAAGTGACACAGACAACAGGCACTGACCCCGAGGACGTGCTGGAGGCCCTGCGTGACGTGGTCGACCCCGAGCTCGGCATCAACGTGGTCGACCTCGGGCTCGTCTACGGCCTGGCCATCGGCGAGGACGGGATGGCCACCATCGATATGACCCTCACCAGTGCCGCCTGCCCGCTGACCGACGTGATCGAGGACCAGGCCGCGGCCGCGCTGGAGGGCCTGGTGCCCGACTTCCGGATCAACTGGGTGTGGCTGCCGCCCTGGGGCCCCGACAAGATCACTGAAGACGGCCGGGAGCAGCTCCGCGCCCTCGGCTTCAACGTCTGAGCTTGGCCGTCTACCTGTTCGCGGGGATACCGGTCAGCGACTACGCGGCGGCGCTGGCCTGGTACGAGAGGCTGCTCGGCTGCCCGCCGTCGTTCTTCCCCCACGACACCGAGGCCGTGTGGGAACTCGCCGAAGGCCGGTCGGTGTACGTCGTCCAGCAGCCGGAGCGCGCCGGCCACGCCGTGCACACCATCATCGTTGACGACCTCGACACCCGGGTGGCCGGGATAGCTCAGCGGGGACTGGAACCGGCGAAGCGCGAGACCTACGCCAATGGCGTGCGCAAGATCACCTTCGCCGACCCCGACGGGAACGAGATGGGGTTCGGTGGGGTCCCGGACTGACCGGGTGCCAGCCCACCAGGGCGTGCCCTAAGCCGGGTCCAGCTCCAGCTCGGGGGAGTAGCGGCCGGCCAGCGCCGCGCCGTTCATCGCCACCCGGCGGGCGAGGGCCCGCTGGCCGGCCTCCCGCCGGCCCGGCTCGCCACGCCAGGCCGCCAGCGCCGGGGCCGTGAGCGCACTGCCGAACGAGAACGTCAGCGGCCACAGGTGCGGGATGTGCTGCATGGCCGCCAGGTGCTCGGTCGCCTGCTCGGGGCGCTGGCCGCTGGCGGCGAAGGCTACCCCGGCCAGGGTGGCGGGCACGCCGTTGAGGGTGCCAAGGGTCGCCTCGGCCACGTCGGTGGGCAGCGGGTGCTCGCCGGACTCACTGCCCGGCAGCGTCATGTTCGGCTTGAGCACCACGCCCTCGAAATCTACGCCGTACTCGTGCAGCTCGCTCATGACCTCGAGCAGCACCATCGAGGTCACCGTCTCGCAGTGACCCAGCGTGTGCGTGCCGCCCAGCAGCACCACCGGCTCCACCACCGGCACCAGCCCGGCGTCTTGGCATGCCGCCGCGTACCTGCCCAGCGCCTGGGCGTTCGCCCGGACCGCGGCCGGCGTGGGCATGCCGGGGGCGATGCGCAGCACCGCCCGCCAGGTGGCGAACTCGGCGCCGAGCCGGGCGTAGCAGCGCAGGCGCGGCAGCAGCCCGTCCAGGCCTTCGGTGACCGTCTCACCCCAGGTGCCCGCCAGCGGTCCTGGCCCGGTGTCCACCCTGATCCCGGTCATCATGCCCAGCTCACGCAGGGCGACCGGGAACGTCCTGCCGCTGCCGACCTGCTGGCGCAGCGTCTCGTCGCTCAGTACCGCCCCGCTGATCCCGTCGGCGAGGCCGGGCGTGGTGACCAGCATCTCCCGGCAGGCCCGGCGGTTCTCCTCCGTCGCCGGGATCCCGGCGGCGGCCAGCCGGGCCGACATCGCGGGGATGCCCTCGCCAGCGGCCAGGATGCCCTTGCCGGGCGCGACCAGGGCGGCCGCGGCCGATGCCACACGTTTCACAGCACCGGACGTTAAGGCTCGCGCGATCGGTGGCGCATCCCCCTGTGGTGGCAGTGACCGGGTGAGACTCAAGGCGCCTTGCCGGGCGCGGTTTCACCCTCCCAGCTCCCCGCCTGGGGGGAGGACTGCCGTGGCAGGGCGGCCTTATGGTGGCATTCCACGGAGGCAGGGGACAATGCCGGACAAGCTCATGCGCCTGCGCCGCAACGACGCGACAGCAGGCACCCAGCGCCCGGTGATGCTCGCCATTGCCGGCGACAGCGCAGCGGGCAAGACCACACTCACGCGGGGGATCGCCGAGGCGCTCGGCCCGGAGCGGGCCACCGCCCTGTGCGTGGACGACTACCACCGCTACGACCGCGAGGAACGCCGCCACGTGCCGTTCACCGTGCTCAACCCCGAATGCAACTACATCGAGGTGATGGAGCAGCATCTGCAGCTGCTGGCCCTGGGACGGCCGATACTCAAGCCGGTCTACGACCATTCCACCGGCAAGCTGGTGCGCCCGGTGCTGGTGGAGCCGCGCGAGTTCGTGATCGTGGAAGGCCTGCTGCCGCTGCACACCAAGCTGGCCCGCGCCTGTTTCGACATCACGGTGTACCTCGATCCGCCGGAGGAGATCAGACGGGAGTGGAAACTGCGCCGCGACACCGCCGAGCGGGGATACACGGCCGGCCAGGTGCTCGCGGAGCTGGAGCGCCGCGCGCCGGAATCGGCCGCCTTCATCCGGCCGCAGCGCCAGTGGGCCGACATCTCCGTCCGTTTCGCGCCGGTGGCCGGGCACAGCAAGCCGCGGGGCACCCCGCTGTCAGCGGAGATCCTGCTGCGGCCGACCATCTGCCACCCGGAGCTGGCGCACGTGCTCACCGACGACGACCGGCGGACCGTTCACCTGAAGCTGATCCGCGACAGCGACGGCAGACCGGTGGACGCCCTGCACATCCATGGCTACGCGCCCCGCGAGGACAGCCGGATCGTGGAGAAGGCGATCTGGGAGCAGCTGTCCTTCGAGCACTCCGTGGCGCTGCCCGACACCCTCGGCGAGTACGCACCCGGCAGGCGGAGCGAGGCGCTCGCGATCGCGCAGCTGCTGCTGCTGTGGCATCTGCTCGAGGCCCGCGCGTGAGAGCGGCGCCGCCCCGGATCGGCAGCGGTTCACCCTCGGCGGTGGGTACCGTTCCTGACATGAGCCGCAGACCCGCCCGGCCGCCCGGCCCCATGCGGCTGGTGATCATCGATGACCACCAGATGGTGCTCGACGGGCTGAAAGCCATGCTCCGCCCCTACGCCGACCAGGTCGAGATCGTGGGGGAATGCAGCGAGCCGGCCGACGCCGTGCGGACCGTCGAGAAGCAGGCGCCGGACGCGGTGCTGCTCGACGTCCGCCTGCGCGGGGCCAGCGGCCTCGACCTGTGCGGGCAGATCCTGGCCGTCCAGCCCGGGTGCAAGGTGGTCTTCCTCACCGTCTACGACGACGAGCAGTACCTCTACCAGGCGCTGCGAGTGGGCGCGGCCGGGTTCCTGCTGAAGCGGATCCGGGGCAGCGAGCTCGTCGACTACCTGGGCCGCATCCGCGACGGCGAGGTGCTCATCGACCCCACCCTGGCCGGCCGGGTCGCGCTGTCCGCCGCCCGGCTGCACAGCGGGGAGTTCTGGCCCGGCGCCCACCTCGGCCTCACCCAGCGGGAGAGCGAGGTGCTGTCACTGCTGGTCGCCGGCCTGTCCAACCGGGCGATCGCCGCGAAGCTGGTCGTCAGCGAGGAGACGGTGAAGACCCATTCCCGCGGCATCTACCGCAAGCTCGGCGTCTCCGACCGGGCCGCCGCCGTGGCCGTGGCGCTGCGCGAGGGCGTGTTCCATTGACCGGCGCGCGCCTGGACGGGGTGGACGCGGAGCGCGAGGCGCAGCTGCTGTCGCGGGTGATCGACGCCATCTCCGGCGGCCTGGACCTCGGCCGGATCCTGCAGGGCGTGACCAAGCTGGTGACCGAGACCACCGGGACCGACGTGTGCTTCGTGCACCTGCTGAACGACACGGGCCGGACCCTCCGCCTGGGCGGGGCCACCCCGCCCTTCGACAAGCTGGTGGGCAAGATCGAGCTGGGTCTTGGCGAGGGCGTGGCCGGCTGGGTCGCCTCGCACGCCGAGCCGGCCGTGATCGTGGACGACAAGACCGCCGACCCCCGCTACCGGTACATCCCGGCGCTGCGCGGGGAGGAGTTCACCTCCATGGCGTCGGTGCCGGTCATCACCCCGGCCGGTCACCTGGTGGGGGTGCTGAACGTGCACACCAGGGCGCGCCGGGAGTTCACCGGCGCCGACGTGGAGCTGCTGCGCTCGGTGGCCGGCCTGGTCGCGGGGGCGATCGAGAACGCCCGCCTGCACCGGCGGCTGGCCGAGCGGGAAGAGGCGCTGGAGCAGTTCGCGGAGCAGACGGTCGAATGGCAGGAGCATGAGCGCCGCCGGCTCGCCGGGGAGATCCACGACGGGATCAGCCAGCGCATCGTGAGCCTGTTCTTCCACCTGTCGGCCGCCGCCGACGCCATCCCCGGCGACCCGCAGACCGCGGCCGAGCAGGTCGCGCTGGCGCAGGAGCTGGCCACCGCCGCGCTGGATGAGACCCGGTCCGCGATCGCCGGGCTGCGCCCGCCCATCCTCGACGACCTCGGCCTGGCCGCCACCCTGGAAAGCCTGGGACACTCGTTCCCGCAGCTCGACGTGCAGATCGAGGCCACCCACAGCCGGATGGCCGAGCACATCGAGACCGCCGTGTACCGCACGGCGCAGGAGGCGCTGCAGAACGTCGCCAAGCACGCGAACGCGCGCAGCGTCCGGGTCCGCCTCTACCTGCAGCGGGACAAGATGGTGCTGGAGGTGGCGGACGACGGCACCGGGTTCGACCCGGCCACGGCACGGGAGGAGATGGCGGCCGCGCCTACCGGCTTCGGCCTGGCCGGGATGCGCGAGCGGGCCGAACTGCTCGGCGGGAAGCTGGAACTGACCTCCTCGCCGGAGCGGGGAACCACGGTCCGGCTGACCGTGCCGCTGAGCCCGCCCGCCGCCGTGCCTTCCCCCGCGTTACCGGTCAGCCCGGGGGATGGTCCACCGTCGCCGCCGCTGCCTCGGCATCACGAAATACCCGGCTCGCCCGCACGTCCCCGGCGCTGATCTCCATCAGGTCGCTGCGCGCGATCACCCCGCCGCCCGCGACCAGCCGCCGTGCCTGCCGCAGCCGCAGCCGGTCGATCGCGTTGCGGATGCTGCGTGCGTTCGCGAACCGCGGCTGGCTCATCCGGAGCCGGATGTACTCCGCGAACGCCTCCCGGGCGGCGGGCGAGAGCCGGTACTGCTCGCGCTCCAGCATCAGGTCCGCGATCTGGATCAGCTCACCGGCGGTGAAGTCGGGGAAATCGATGTGGTGAGCGATCCGCGAGGCCATGCCCGGGTTGGACCGGAAGAAGGTGTCCATCCGGTCGGCGTAGCCGGCCAGGATCACCACCAGGTCCTCCCGCTGCGCCTCCATGAACTGCAGCAGGATCTCGATCGACTCCTGGCCGTAGTCGCGCTCGTTCTCCGGCCGGTACAGGTAGTACGCCTCGTCGATGAAGAGCACGCCGCCCATCGCCCGTTTGAGCACCTCCTTGGTCTTCGGGGCGGTGTGGCCGACATACTGGCCGACCAGGTCGTCCCGGGTGACGCTGACCAGCTGGCCCTTGCGCAGGTAGCCGAGCTCGCGCAGCAGCTCGCCCATGCGGGCGGCCACCGTGGTCTTGCCGGTGCCGGGGCTGCCGGTGAAGCACATGTGCAGGCTCGGCCGCGACGAGGTGAGCCCGTACCGGCTCCGGAGCCGGTCGATGAGCAGCAGCGCGGCGATCTCCCTGACCCGGTCCTTGACCGGCGCCAGGCCGACGAACTCGGCGTCCAGCCGGTCGAGCAGCTGCGAGATCCGCAGTGCCTGCTCCTGGGCCGCCAGGTCGACCGTGTCATCGGGCGCCAGGGGTTCCGGTGCGGCGGGCCCGGTATCGGCACCGGTGCCTTCACCGGTGGGGGGTAGCGCGGGCACGGGCATGGCGAAGCCGCGCGGCGCGGGCTCGCTGGCGGCGGTCATGATCCGCCACGCGCTCCGTTTGGCATGATGTTCCCGGGTGTGGCGCTGCCGGTGCCGTAACGCGTGCCGGGCGGCTGTTCGGCGGCGTAGGCGTGCAGGGAGTAGCGGATGCGCCGGTCGCTGGCCTCCTGCCGGTCGAGCCGGAACCCGGGCTCGGCGGCGGGCCGGCTCACGATGAAGCTCAGCGCGGTGGTCTGCCGGCCCAGGCTCGCGTCGTAGGCCGACATCCGGATGTAGTGGTCCGGGTAGGCGGCGCGGCACGCGGCCACCTCGTGCATGGCGGCGGCCGCGTCCGCGATGCCGAACATGGGCAGCCCCCACATCTCCCACAGCACGTTGCGCGGATGCGGGTCGTCGGTGAACTCGACCGCCACCGCCCAGCCCTGGTCGATGGAGTACTGGACCTGGGCCCGGATCTCGTCGTCGGAGAGGTCGGGCAGGTAGGAGAAAGTGCCCTGGGTGATCCGCATCGCTGCTCCTAGACGCTCGGGGTGGCCACGACATCGGGCGTGTCGGTGGACTCGTAGTTGAAAGTGATCTCGCCCCAGGTGTCCAGCGCGACCTGCAGCGGCTGGCAGTGTCGTGCCGCGTCGCGCAGGATGTCCTCGCCCTCGCGGGCGAAGTCGCGGCCCTCGTTCCGCGCCTTGATCATGGCCTCGGTGGCGACCCGGTTGGCGGTGGCCCCGGCCGCGACGCCCATCGGGTGGCCGATGGTGCCGCCGCCGAACTGCAGCACCACGTCCTCGCCGAGGTAGCCGAGCAGCTGGTGCATCTGGCCGGCGTGGATGCCGCCCGAGGCGACCGGCATGGTGCCCGGCATCGAGCCCCAGTCCTGGTCGAAGTAGATGCCCTGGCCGAGGTTGGCCGGGATGTGCGACTCGCGCAGCGTGTCGTAGTAGCCGCGCACCATGGACGGGTCGCCCTCCAGCTTGCCGACCACGGTTCCGGCATGGATGTGGTCCACCCCGATCATCCGGCACCACTTGGAGATGACCCGGAAGCTGACGCCGTGCGACTTCTGGCGGGTGTAGGTGCCGTGACCGGCGCGGTGCAGGTGCAGGATGACGCCGTTCCGGCGCGCCCACCGCGACATGGAGTGCATCGCGGTGTACCCGACCGTCAGGTCGATCATGACGATGACGCTGCCCAGATCGCGGGCGAAGTCGGCCCGCTCGTACATGTCCTCCATGGTGGCGGCGGTGACGTTGAGGTAGTGGCCCTTGATCTCGCCGGTCCGCTCCTGGGCGCGGTTGACCGCCTCCATCGTGAACAGGAACCGGTCCCGCCAGCGCATGAACGGCTGCGAGTTGATGTTCTCGTCGTCCTTGGTGAAGTCCAGGCCGCCGCGCAGGGCCTCGTAGACGACCCGGCCGTAGTTGCGCGCGGACAGGCCGAGCTTGGGCTTGGTGGTCGCGCCCAGCAGGGGCCGGCCGTACTTGTTCAGGTACTCCCGCTCCATCACGATGCCGTGCGGCGGCCCCTGATAGGTCTTGATGTAGTGCAGCGGGATCCGCATGTCCTCCAGCCGCAGCGCCTTCAGCGCCTTGAAGCCGAACACGTTGCCGATGATCGACGAGGTCAGGTTCGGGATCGAGCCCTCCTCGAACAGGTCGATGTCGTAGGCGATGTAGGCGATGTACTCGCCCTCGCGGCCCGGCACCGGCTCGACCCGGTAGCA
>DATIXO010000011.1:0-19641 GCA_035518495.1 Streptosporangiaceae bacterium | reverse complement strand
GTCGAACCCGCCGTGACCCGCGCCATCAAGAAGGTCGTCGGCCAGGCCGAAGGCCACCACGTACAGGCGCTGAAGGGCGCGATCGCCGACGCGCAGCAGAAAATGGCCGAAAGCGGCTCCTGACTGGATGAGGGCTGGGGTCCGGTTCGCCTGCAACGGCGGCTGCCCCAAGGACCGGTTCGCCACCTCCCCTTACGGCGAACCCGGCCAGCACTACCTGTGCCCGGGCTACCAGGACTTCTTCCACCACATCGCCAAGCCCATGGAAACCATGGCCGGGCTGCTGCGCGCTGGCAAGGCACCCGCGGAGCTGATGGCGATCTACGCCGCGCAGGACTCCCGCCGCGGCCGCAACGACCCCTGTCCCTGCGGCAACGGCCGCAAATGGAAACACTGCCACGGCGCCAACCTGCGTTCCGCCGCGAATTGGACGTCGCCGGCCTGAGCGGACTCGACGCGCGAGCCAACCTGGTCCCAGCCAGCTGCCAGCCCCTGCCGGGATAGGCGGCAGTGGCGCCGAGCCGTTACGGCTCGTCGGCCAGGAACGGGTGGTGGTAGCCGGACTCGTCGAGGACGGCGACCGTCGACTCGGGGACTTCGATGAAGGCCCCGGGCAGGTCGTTCAGCGGTTCCGAGACCACGACGTGGGCACGCCTGCCGAAAACCCGCAGCCGCTCGGTGTCCGGGTACATCTGTTGCAGCGTGGCGATGTCGGCAGAGTGGAACAGGGTGCGCGTCTGCCGCTGCGACGAATACCGGAAGGCCCACACGGCTATGCCATCGGAGATTGCGACGGTCCCCTGCATCGGGAACTTCACCCCGTGCTCGTGACCGGCCGACTCCACCGCCTGGATGGCCTTGGCCATTGCGGCTATGGGATCCTCTTGCAGCCCCAGGGTCAGGGCGAGGTGGAACAGGACCTCAGAGTCGGTTGTCCCCTGGATGTGGGGGTACAACGACGGGTCGACGGCGAAAATCCACGCTGCTGACCCGGCCCCCTGGCCCAGGTCCACGGTGGTCAGGTTCGTGCCGCCAGCGAACATCAGCCGCCAGATGAGGTGCCGGTTCAGCACGATGTGCACCGCCGCCGGGCCGCTTTGGGCCGGTCTGTCCCAGGTACAGCAGCACCGGGCCGCGACCGGCCAGCACGGGGCGCACGCCCGAGCTGGCCAGCGTCGACACCCGGATCAGGCTGCCCCCCAGATCGGCGGGGCCGGCAATCACCGTGGCCGCACCGCTCACCACCGTCAGGGCCGCGCTGGGCCGGCCATCACGCGGCATCGCGACCGCATGCGGCAGCAGACGGTACACGCCCCAACAGCCACCAGGGCCACGACACCGGCGCACACCGTCACGCCTTCATGCACGGCACTCTGCCCGTGACCCCGCCGCTATGCCTCCGGAAACGCGGGACCGCTCAGTGGCGTGGGCCCCGCGCGCCGCCCGGGCGCGCTCCAGGAGCCCGCGAGGGCAGCGGTGCCAGCGGGATGCTCCCGGCGGGCGGGTTAGACCGGCTGCGCCGGGGGACCAGTTGGTCATGCTGGTTATGACGCCGTCCTCTCCGGGGTCCAGCCGGGCATGGATGCTGTAACGATCACTATTGACGCCGAGCATCCTGGGCCGGTGATCCCGGGTGATTTCGCTGGGCTGAGTTTCGAGCGGGGGCCGCTCGGTCCCGGCAACGCCGGTGTGTCAGGCAATCTGTTCAACCCGGCAGACAACTCGCTGGTCACCCTGTTTCGCAATCTGGGCCTGGGCAGCCTTCGGATCGGCGGGAGCACGGTGGATCAGCTGATCCCGGCGGGCACGGGCAGCGATGGCTTCGCCGGAATCGATGGCCTGTTCGCCTTCGCCGCGGTGGCCGGAGTGAAGGTCATCTACTCACTGCGCCTGCTCAGCCCCGCGGAAGATCCCATCGGTGATCTGCTGGTGGTCAATGCGCAGGCCGCCGGGCACATCTGGGGTCACTACCAGCCGCATGTGGCCAGCTTCGCCATCGGCAACGAGCCGGACTGGCATGCCTACCACACCTTCCCAGGCCACCCGCTGGACCCGGCGATCTACGAGGAGGTCGCCGATGTGCCGGGCAGCGCATACCAGTCCTACCTGGCCCAGTGGCGGCGCTTTGCCGACGCGATCGGGGCCACGGCGCCGGGGGCGCCGTTGTCGGGACCAGACCTCGGGGCCTACACCAACAAGACCTACACCCCCGACCCGGCCAACGGGGTGTCGTGGGCGGAGCGGCTCGCCGGCGATGAACGGGACTCTGGCCGGTTATCAGAGATCACACAGCATTACTATGCGGGGGGTAACCCGGGGGACAGCACCGCTCAGCAGGCCATCGGCAACATGCTGTCCCCCGAATGGGTGAACAGCGCGGCGATCGGGACTCAGCCCACGGCCACCACCTACACTCCCTATCCCTGGCTGTATGAAAACAATCTCGCTCCGGTGACCGCCGCGGGCCTGGGTTACCGGCTCACCGAATCAAATGACTACCTCGGCGGCGTCCAGGGAGCGAGCGACGCGTTCGCCTCAGCGCTGTGGGCGCTGGATCACCTGCACTGGTGGGCAGCCCACGGCGCCGCAGGCGTGAATTTCCACAACAGGCAAGGGCTGTTCACTGACACGATCGTGCCCGATCCCGCCGGCGGGGGCTATGCGATCAACCCGAAGGGATACGGCATCAAGGCGTTCACCCTCGGCTCGGCCGGGCAGGTCAAGCCCGCTCAGATCCAGAACCCGGGCGGCATCAACCTGACCGCCTATTGCGTCGGCACGGCCGGGGAGGACTACGTCACGGTCATCAACAAGGCACACGGCGCGGGCGCTCCTGATGCCGCCGTCACGATCGTCCCGCCCGGCCCGGCCGTGCAGGACGTGCAGGCCATGACCCTCGCGGGCGGGCAGCCCGGAGACGCCAGAGGGACACATGTCACCCTCGGCGGCACCACCATCACCGGCGACATACCCTGGAACGGCAGCTGGAGCACCCTGGCCGCCGATCCGCGCACCGGCATCAGCCTGACCGTCAGGGCCACCACCGCCGTCATCCTCAGGATCCAGAGCGGCGCCTCCCCGGGCGGAGAACTCTGACCGGCTGATACCTGGCTCCGCCGGGGCGCTCCGCGCTTTCATGCCGCCGTGCCGCGTTCGCTGCCCTAGCTCCTCCGGCATGATCGGGTTCAGCCGTCGATGACGGCGGCGGCGATCCTCGCGATGTGCTCGGAGGGCCTGCCGAACAGCTGCGCGGCGCCGTGCGCGCGCTTGAAGTACCGGTGCGCGTCGTGCTCCCAGGTGATGCCGATGGCGCCGTGCAACTGGATCATCTCGGACGCCACCCGGGCCAGTGTCTCCGAGCAGTAGGCCTTGGCCGCGGCCGCCCGCAGGCCCGCCTCGTCCGCGCCCGCGGCGGCGGCCGAGGCCGCGGCGCGGGACAGCGACCGCGCCGACTCCACCAGCACGTGCAGGTCGGCCATCCGGTGCTGGAGCGCCTGGAAGCTGCCGATCGGGCGGCCGAACTGGACCCGGTCCTTGGTGTAGGCGACGGTCAGCTCCAGTGCCCGCTGCGCGGCCCCCACCTGCTCGGCGCTGAGCGCGATGCAGGCCAGATCCCTGGCCCGGGCCAGGGCGGCACTGCCGGGGCCGGCACTGCCGGCGCCCGCGCCGACGGGCCGGCCGGGCGCCCGGTCCAGCCCGACGACGGCCAGCCGCCGGCTGGTGTCCATGGTGGCCACGGCGGCCCGGGTGACACCGGGGCCGCGCGGGTCGACCTCGAACAGCGCCACCCCGGCCGGCGTTTGCGCGGCGGCCAGCAGCACATCGGCCACGTCGCCGTCGAGCACGTGGTGCGCCTCGCCCACCAGCACCCAGTCGTCGGGTGACGAGACGGATGGGGCGGTGGCCAGGGAGGCGTCTGCGCCGGCCGCCCCGGCGATGGCCTGGATCGCCTCTGCGGCACTGGTCCGGGCGGCGGGATGGGCGGTGCACGCGGCCTCGCCGGGATCCCAGCGGCCTGCCGCTGTCGTCCACGCCAGGGCCGCGACCGCAGAGCCGTCGGCGATCGCGGGCAGCAGGCGCTGGCACGCGGCGGTGTCGCCCGATGCCAGCAGCGCCTGGGCGGTGAGCACCGCCGAGCCCAGCAGCGGCGAGGGGGTCAGGGCGCGCCCGAGCTCCTCCATCACGATGTGGGTCTCGGCCGGCCCGGCCCCGGCCCCGCCGTAGCGCTGCGGTATCGCGAGCCCGGCGGCGCCGATCTCGCCGCACAGCCGCTGCCACAGCACCCGGTCGTAGCCGCCGCCGGGGCCGGGGGCAGGCCCGGGAGCAGAGCCGCGGGCGGGGGAGGGGTGCCGCGCCAGCAGGCCGCGGACCGCGTCACGCAGGTCCCGCTGCTCGTCGGTCCAGGCCAGATCCGTCAGCTCCACGCCGGCTCCATCAGCTCCATGCCAGCCCCCCGCCGGCGACCGCCGCCATCACCCGGGCGCGGTGCTCGGACTGGCTGCCCCACGTGCCGGCCAGCGCGCGCACCTTGGTCAGCCACAGGTGCAGGTCGTGCTCCTGGGTGTAGCCGATCGCGCCGTGCACCTGCAGGGCGGCCCGGGCGGCCCGCTGGGCCGCGCCGGTGCAGGCGACCTTGGCCGCCGACACGTCCCGCGTGGCGGTCCCCGTGTTGTGAGTGTCGGTGCCGTGGGTGCCCGCGCTGCCGTCGGCGGCGACGGCCGCGGCGTCGAGCAGTGGCCGGGCGAACTCCAGCGCGATCGCCACGTCGGCGAGCTGGTGCTTGACGGCCTGGAACGACCCGACCGGCCGGCCGAACTGGGTCCGCTGCCGGGCGTGGGTGACGCTGGCCTCCAGCAGCGCACGGCCCGCCCCGAGCAGCTGCGCCGCGCAGGCGAGCGCGCCGGCCTGCAGCGCCCGCCCGGCCGCGGCGGTCGCGGCGGGGCCGCGCGCCAGCATCTCGCCGCCAAAGACCTCCGACAGCGACCGGGCCGGGTCCACCGACCGGTGCCGGGCGCCCGGCGCGGCCAGCCACACCGCGTCCGGCCCGGCGAGCAGGATCAGGCCGGCCGGGCCGGCGTCCGCCGCGTACGGCAGCCAGGGCGGCAGGGCCAGCGTGGCGAGCAGGTCCCCGGCGGCCAGGCCGGCCAGCCACTGGGCGCATGGCTGCTCCCCGGCCAGCGCCTGCTCCCCGGCCAGCGCCGTGATCAGCTCCGGGACCGCGGCGACCGACTCGGCCACCGGTCCCGGCACGGCATGGTGTCCCAGCTCCTCACAGGCGGCCACCACGCCGGAAAAGCCCGCGCCGAGCCCGCCGTGGCGCTGGGGCACCGCGAGCGCGGTGACGCCGAGCCCCGCGAGCTTGCGCCACAGCGCCAGGCCGGGCGCGTGGTCCCCGGCCGCCCACCGCCGCGCCGCGCCGGGCACGTCGGCGGCGCTGAGCAGGCCGTGGACAGACGCGGCGAACTGCTCCTGCTCGGCGGTCCGCCCGTGCGTCATCGGGGCAGCCCAGCTCACCGGGGCAGCCCGAGTAGCCGCTCGGCTATCACCGTCCGCTGGATCTCGTTGGTTCCGGCGTAGATCGGGCCGGCTAGCGAGAACAGGTAGCCGTCCAGCCACCGCCCGTCCCCGCCGTCGCGCAGCTCGGCCCGCGGCCCGAGCAGGTCCAGTGCGGTCTCGTGCAGCGCGATGTCGAGCTCGGACCAGAACACCTTGCCCAGGCTGGCCTCCGCGCCCAGCGTGCCACCGGCCGCCAGCCGCTCAGCGGTGGCGTAGGTGTGCAGCCGGTAGGCTTGGGCCCCGATCCAGGCGTCGGCAACCCGGTCGCGCAACGAATCGGCGTCCGGCCCGCCTGCCTGGCGCCAGAGCTCCACCAGCCGGGCGGCTGCTGCGCTGAACCGTCCCGGGCTGCGCAGCGACAGCCCCCGCTCGTGGCCCGCGGTGCTCATCGCGATCCGCCAGCCGTCGCCCGGCGCGCCGACCACGTCGGCGTCGGGGACGAACACGCCGTCGAGGAAGATCTCCGCGAACCCGGTCTCGCCGCCCAGCTGGCGGATGGGCCGCACGGTCACGCCGTCGGCGTGCAGCCCGAACAGCAGGTAGGCCAGCCCGCGATGCCGCCCGGCGCCGGGGTCGGAGCGGAACAGCCCGAACGCCTTGTCGGCGAACGCGGCGCGCGAGCTCCACGTCTTGGTCCCCGACAGCAGCCAGCCCCCGTCGGTGCGCACCGCGCGGGCCCGGATCGCGGCCAGGTCGCTGCCGGCGTCGGGCTCTGACCATGCCTGGGCCCAGATCTCGTCCGCCCGGGCCATCGGCGGCAGCAGCCGGGCGCGCTGTTCGCCGGTGCCGTGCTCCAGCAGCGTGGGCGCCAGCAGGAACAGGCCGTTCTGGCCGACCCGGGCCGGCGCCGCGGCGGCGTAGTACTCCTCCTCGAAGGCCAGCCATTCCAGCAACGGCGCGCCCCGCCCGCCGTACTCGGGCGGCCAGGACACCACCGACAGCCGGGCCGCCGCGAGCTCGCGCTCCCAGGCGCGGTGCCGGTCGAAGCCCTCGCGGGTGTCCAGCGACGGCAGCGGGCCGGTCGGCACGTGCGCCGCCAGCCAGGCGCGTACCTCGGCCCGGAACCCGGCGGGGCCGGGGCTCATCCGCTGGCCCCGGTGTCATGTGCGGCCGGGTCCTTCATGGCCCGGGCGTCCAGGCCCGCCAGCGGGTCGCCGGACACCTCGGCGTTGTGCGCGTGCGCGAGGTGATGCAGGCCGAAGGCGGAGTCCATGCCCGGCCGCATCCCCATCAGGTCCTCGCACTGGTTCACCGCCCGCTTGGCCAGCGCGAGGCCGAACGGCGGCATGGCGGCGATCCGGTCCGCCAGCGCGAAGGTCGCCTCCGCCAGTTCCCCGCGCGCGACGACCCGGTTCACCATGCCGGCCTGGTAGGCACGCTGGGCGCCGAACCGCTCCCCGGTGAACAGCACCTCCTTGGCGAAGCGGGGCCCGAGCACCCACGGGTGGGCGAAGTACTCGACGCCCGGTATGCCCATCCGCACCACCGGGTCGGCGAAGAAGGCGTCGTCGGCCGCCACGATCAGGTCGCACACCCAGGCGAGCATGAGGCCGCCGGCGATGCACGCGCCCTGGATCATCGCGATGACCGGCTTGGGGATCTCCCGCCAGCGGCGGCACATCCCCAGGTAGACCTCCATCTCGCGGGCGTAACGGGCGTCGGCGCCCGCCCTGCCCACGTGGTCCCACCACAGCGCCGCCTGCCGGCCGAACGAGACGTCGGCGTCCCGGCCCGGCGAGCCGATGTCATGTCCCGCGCAGAAGTGCTCGCCGGCGCCTGCCAGCACGATGACGGCGACGCCGTCGCTGTTCACGGCCCGGGCGAAGGCCGCGTCCAGCGCGTAGGTCATCGCGGAGTTCTGGGCGTTGCGGTAGCGCGGGCGGTTGAGCGTCACCACCGCGACGGCGCCGCGCTCGGTATAGCGGACAGGTTCCTTGTCGCGGGTTGCTTTCTCATCATGCCCGGCCTGCTCCGTCACCTTGCCTCCTCCCGCAGCCGCCGCTTGAGCACCTTGCCTGCCGGGTTGCGGGGCAGCCCGTCGCAGAACACGACCTGCCGCGGCACCTTGTAGCCCGCCAGCCGCTGACGGCAGTGCGCCAGCACCTGCCCGGCGTCCAGCGCGTGGCCGGCGCGGGTCACCACGTAGGCCCTGCCCACCTCGCCGAGCCTGGCGTCGGGCACCCCCACCACGGCCGACTCGGCGACGCCGTCGAGCCGGGCGAGCACCTGCTCCACCTCTGCTGGGTACACGTTGAAGCCGCCGCAGATGTACAGGTCCGTGAGCCGGTCGGTGATCGTCAGGTACCCGCCCTCGTTGAGGTGGCCGACGTCCCCGGTGTGCAGCCAGCCGTCGGCGTCGATCGCGGCGCGGGTCGCCTCCTGGTCGTCCAGATAGCCCAGCATCAGGTTCGGCCCGCGGAGCAGGATCTCGCCGGTCTCACCGGGCGCGGACTCGCGCCCGTCTGGCACAGAGATCCGCACCTCGAAGCCCGCCGCGGCCCGGCCCGACGTGCGGGCCACGGTCTGTGGGTCGTCGCCCGGGCGGCACATGGTCGCCACCACGGCCTCGGTCAGCCCGTAGGCGGTGAGCACCAACGTGAAGCTCAGCTCGCGCCGCATCCGCTCCACCAGGGCGACCGGGACGGCCGCCGCGCCGGTGACCGCGAGCCGCAGGCTGGACAGGTCGTAGGCGGCCCGCTCCGGGCGGTCGAGGATCGTCTGGTAGATCGTGGGCGGACCGGGGAACACGGTGATCCGCTCGGCCTCGACCAGCGCCATCGCCTGCCCGGCGTCGTAGACCAGCTGCGGCACCAGGGTGGCGCCGCTGACCAGGCAGGCCAGGATGCCGGCCTTGAAGCCGAAGCTGTGGAAGAACGGGTTGACCACGAGGTAGCGGTCGGTCCTGGTAAGGCAGCCGCACCCGGCCCAGGCCCGGGCGACGGCCAGCGACTGCCGGTGGGCGGTCATCGCCCCCTTGCTCCGCCCGGTGGTGCCCGAGGTGAACATGATGTCGCTGACGTCCCCGGGGCTGACCGCTGCGGCCCGCTCAGCGGCGACGCTGGCCGGGACCGCGGCCGCCCGGTCCAGCAGCTCGTCCCAGCCGATGGCCCCATCGGCCGCCACGGCGGTCCCACCGCCCGGTGCGCCGGTCCCGATGGGCACTTGCACGATCAGGCTCAGGGAGCCGGGACGAGAGCCGCCCGGGATCCGGTTGGCGCCTGTGTCCTCCCCAGCCGCAGCGCGCAGGGCCGCGAGGCGGTCGGTGCCGAGGAACGGGCCGGCCACGATCAGCGCGCGGGCGCCGCTGCGGCTGATCACGTCCAGCGCCTCGTGGCCGGTGAACCTGGTGCTGACCGGGACCAGCGTCGCGCCGGCGTGCAGCGCGCCAAGGGCACCGAGCACCCAATGGTGGGTGTTGGGGGACCAGATGGCCACCCGGTCCCCGGGGGCCACCCCCTCGGCGATCAGCGCCCTGGCGACCGTGACCACCCGTTCGTGCAGCTCGCGGTAGCTGAGCCGCGGGCCGCCGGGCTCGGCCAGGGCAGGCGCGTCGCCGAACGCCCGCGCTGCCTGTGCGACCGCCGCCGGGATGGTGGTGGTGGGCTCCACCAGGGGGACTCCTCTGGCAAGCAAGTGCTTGGTAGGCTGAGCCTACGCGCGGGGACAGCCGCTGGCCAGACACGGTGCTTCCGCGGGCCCGCCTCCCCCCTGCGGGCCCGCGGATCCGTCTCAGGGAGGGCGGGTGCAGCCGAGCCCGGAGGACGAGGACTTCCGCCGCCGCGTGCGGCAGTGGCTGGAGATCAATCTCAGCGGGCGGTTCGCCGCGCTGCGCGGGGCGGGCGGGCCCGGCCGGGAGAACGAGGCGCACGCCGAGCGGCTCGCCTGGAACCGGCACCTGGCGGCTGCGGGCTGGACCTGCCTGGGCTGGCCGCCTGAGCACGGTGGCCGCGGCGCCACCCTGGCCCAGCAGGTTATCTTCTACTCCGAGTACGCCCGTGCCGGTGCCCCCAGCCGGGTCGGCTACCTGGGTGAGGAACTGCTCGGGCCGACGCTGATCGCGTTCGGCACGCCGGAGCAGCAGCGCCGGTTCCTGCCCGCCATCAAGGCGGTCGATGAGCTGTGGTGCCAGGGCTACTCCGAGCCGGGCGCCGGGTCGGACCTGGCCGCCGTGGCCACCACCGCGGAGCTCGACGGCGGCCAGTGGGTGATCAGCGGGCAGAAGGTGTGGACCTCGCTGGCCCACGTGGCCGACTGGTGCTTCGTGCTCGCCCGCACCGAGCCCGGCTCGCGGCGCGGCGCGGGCCTGTCGTACCTGCTGGTCCCGATGCGCCAGGCCGGGGTCACCGTCCGCCCGATCCAGCAGCTCACCGGCACCTCCGAGTTCAACGAGGTCTTCTTCGACGGCGCCCGCACCGAGCGCGACCTGGTGGTCGGCGAGGTGGGCGGCGGCTGGCGGGTCGCGCTGGGCACGCTGTCCTTCGAGCGGGGGGTGGCCACCCTCGGCCAGCAGATCGGGTTCGAGCGCGACCTCGGCCGGCTGGTGGAGCTGGCCCGGCAGACCGGGGCGGCCGCCGACCCGGTGCTGCGCGACAAGCTGGCCAGGGCGTGGATCGGCCTGGAGGCGATGCGCGCGCACGCGCTGTGCACGCTGGCGCCGGACCCGGACCGGGCGGCCACCGGACCCGGGCCAGCCAGCACGGTGCCGGCCAGCACGGTGCCAGCCAGCACGGTGCCAGCCAGCACGGTGCCAGCCAGCACTGCGGCGTCGGTGATGAAGCTGCTGTGGTCCCGCTGGCGCCAGGAGCTGGGCGAGCTGGCCATGGAGGTGCGCGGCGCCCCGTCCATGGTGGCCCGCGGGGAGCCCTACGACCTCGACGACTGGCAGCGGCTGTTCCTGTTCAGCCGCGCCGACACGATCTACGGCGGCTCCAGCGAGATCCAGCGGAACATCATCGCTGAGCGGGCGCTCGGCCTGCCCCGCCAGGCCCGCCCGTGAGCTCGCCGCCGGCCGGGGCCACGCCCCCGCCCGTGGTTCAGCCCCCCGTGGTTCAGCCCCCCGTGGTTGCGCCGCCCGTGGTTCCGCCGCCCGTGGTTCAGCCCAGGGCGCGGGACCTGCTGGCCGGCAAGGTGGTGGTGATCACCGCCGCGGCGGGCACCGGCATCGGCTCGGCCGTGGCGCGGCGCTGCCTGGAGGAGGGCGCCCAGGTGGCGATCAGCGACCGGCACGAGCGGCGGCTGGCCGCGGCCCGCACCGGGCTGGCGGGCTCGCACGGGGACCGCGTGTGGGCGCAGGTCTGCGACGTGACCGACGAGACGCAGGTCGGGGCGCTCATCGCCGGCGCGGTGCGGCGGTTCGGGCGGATCGACGTGCTGGTCAACAACGCCGGGCTCGGCGGCACCAGCTCGGTGCTGGAGATGACCGACGAGCAGTGGCTGGCGGTGCTGGATGTCACGCTGACCGGCACGTTCCGCTGCACCAGGGCGGCCCTGCGGCAGATGGTCGCGCAGGGCCACGGCGGCGCCGTCGTCAACAACGCCTCGGTGCTCGGCTGGCGCGCGCAGCCGGGCCAGGCGCACTACGCGGCGGCCAAGGCGGGCGTGATGGCGCTGACCCGGTGCGCGGCGCTGGATGTGGCCGGGCACGGCATCCGGGTGAACGCGGTGGCGCCCAGCCTGGCCGCCCACCCGTTCCTGGCCAGGGTGACCAGCGAGGAACTGCTCGCCGAGCTGGCGGGCCGGGAGGCGTTCGGCCGCGCCGCCGAGCCGTGGGAGGTCGCCACCGTCATCGTCTTCCTCGCCAGCGACTACGCGTCCTACCTGACCGGCGAGGTGATCTCGGTCAGCAGCCAGCACCCATGACCGTAAGCCGGGCGGCAGCCCCGCCCAGGTGGCGAACTGATTCTGGATGAGCTGCCCGGCCCCCTGGCCCTGTACCGACCCGTCGCAGGCGTACGTGGACTGGATCTGAGTGGGCGCCCAGGTCACCTGGTCGACGACCAGCACATTGGATATCAGCGCCCACGCGGTCATCCCGGCGCCGAGGCTGGTGACGTACGACAGGAACCTCGGGACGGCCGCTGCCGCATCCTTCCAGCATTCACCGGGTTTCTTGGCGGCCCAGTTGGTCCACTCACCTACCACCAATGGGATGCCCAGCGCCTTGAGGTAGCCGAACTGGGTGTCCCAGTTCGCCCGGGTGTGAGCGCCCCGCGGGTGGTGGATGGAGTAGACGATCTTGTTCAGCGGGTCCTGGATCAGATGGTTGCCCTCGCTGCCGTTCACTCCCGCCAGGGTGTTGGAGAAATGCACTCCTTCTACCCAGAAGGTCTGGGTCATCCCGTACGCGCGCAGGTCCCTGACCATGGCCTGGAGCCCGATGTAGGTGACGCCATCCGAACCCTGCCCGCCGTGCTGCCAGCCGGCCCACTCGTCGGCGTAGATGGCGTCGGGGACCGGCTCGTTGAACAGGTCACAGACGACGTCCGCCCCGTAATGGTCGTGGATTATCTTCCAGAAGGCGATGTCATTGCCCTCCGGCATGACCGTGCGGTCGGTGGTCTCGTGCTGGGCGCAGATGACCACGGTCATGCCCAGGTCCTGGGCCAGCTTGACCGCCTGATCCAGGTAGGCCAGGAACGCGGCGTTGTAGCGGTTGCCGTTGAGCGAGCCCGTCATCCCGTTGCCGGGGACGGCCAGGTATTCCAGAAGTGCCGGGACCGGGCCGCCGCCGTGCCAGGTCGACGTCGCCTTGGATTTCCCGCGCAGCAGCGGCACGCCAACCTGGAGGCGGACCGTGTTGGCGTGCCAGTCGTCGTGCGCATGCTGGATCTGCCCGAGCGGCTGGCCTTGCCCCGACTGCCATTTCATGGTGGCCAGCCCGGTGATGGTGAGTCCCCTGGGCACCGAATTCTGCGCTGAACCGCTCATAGCAATGAGCCCCCCGCGTCGTTCAGGGCTTTCCCGTCAGGTATTTCCCCAGCGTTGCTTAGCGAAAACGCTCACATCACCGGTGTCCTGCGGCGGGTCATCAGAGGCGTTCGATGATCGTGGCGGTGGACATCGCGCCGCCCGCGCACATGGTGATCAGCGCGGTGGTGGCGTCCCGCCGCTCCAGCTCGTGCAGGGCGGTGGTGAGCAGCCGGGCGCCGGTGCTGCCGACCGGGTGGCCGAGGGCGATCGCGCCGCCGTTGACATTGACCCGGTCCGGGTCGGGCCGGTGCACGCTCAGCCACGACAGCACCACCGAGGCGAACGCCTCGTTGACCTCGAACAGGTCGATGTCGCCGATCGCCATGCCGCTGCGGCCGAGCACCCGCTCGGTGGCCGCGACAGGCCCGTCCAGGTGGTAGTAGGGCTCCGCCCCGAGCAGGCACTGGGCCACGATCCGGGCGCGCGGCCGCAGCCCGAGCGCCCGGGCCCGGCCCGCCTCCAGCAGCAGCAGGGCGGCGGCGCCGTCGGAGATCTGCGAGGACGTGCCCGCCGTGTGCAGGCCGCCCTCCAGCACCGGCCGGAGCCGGGCCAGCGCCTCCAGGCTCGTCTCGCGCAGGCCCTCGTCGCGCTCGACGGTGCGGGTCTCGCCGGTCGGCTGGTGCCCGGCGTCGAGCACCGGCGCCTTGATCGGCACGATCTCGCGGTCGAACCGGCCCTGCGACCAGGCGAGCTGGGCCGCCTGCTGCGAGCGGAGGCCGAACCCGTCGGTGTCGGCGCGGGACAGCCCGCGCCGCTGCGCGATCCGCTCCGCGGCGAGGTACTGGTTCGGCAGGTCGATGTCCCAGGAGGCGGGCCTGGGCTTGCCCACGCCGGTGCCCGCGTTCGCGCCCAGCGGCACCCGGCTCATCGACTCCACCCCGCAGGCGACGCCGGCCTCGATGGCACCGGCCGCGATGAGCCCGGCGATCAGGTGCGCGGCCTGCTGCGACGAACCGCACTGGGCGTCGAGCGTCTGGCAGCCGGCCTGGCGGGGGAGCCCCGCGTGCAGCCAGGCCGTGCGGGTGATGTTGCTGGACTGCTCGCCCGCCTGGGTGACGCAGCCGCCGGCCACCTGCTCGACGCTGCCGGGATCGACGCCCGCCCGCTCCAGCAGCGCGGTCTGCGCGCTGCCGAGCAGTTCGGCGGCATGCAGGCCCGCCAGCACGCCGCCGCGCTTGCCGGCCGGGGTCCGCACCGCCGCCACGATGACCGCATCCCCCACGCAGCACCTCCGTCCGGCGGCAGTCCATCCATACCGGCAGACCCATAGTAGAACGCGTTCTGATTCCGCCGCGAGCAGGCGTTCACCCCGGCCGGCTGGCGTGATTCAATCAACTAGAACACGTTACAGCGGAGGCAGCGATGGCCGAGCCGAGCATCCCCCCGGGCTTCGACTTCACCGATCCGGACCTCTACGCCAGCCGGATGCCCGCGGCCGAGTTCGCCGAGCTACGGCGCACCGCCCCGGTCTGGTGGAATCCGCAGCCGCGTGGCGCCTCCGGCTTCGACGACGACGGGTACTGGGTGGTCACCAGGCACGCCGATGTATTAGCGGTATCGCGCGCCAGCGATGTGTATTCCAGCCAGGAGAACACGGCGATCATCCGCCATGCCCAGCAGGTCACCCAGGAGTCGCTGGAGATGCAGCGGCTCATCCTGCTCAACATCGACCCGCCGCAGCACACCAAGCTGCGCGGCATCGTCTCGCGGGGCTTCACCCCACGCGCGATCGGCCGCCTGCGCGAGGCGCTGACCGCCCGCGCCGAGCGGATCGTCCAGGCCGCCCTCGCCGGGGGCACCGGTGACTTCGTCACCGACGTGGCGGCCGAGCTGCCGCTGCAGGCGATCGCCGAGCTGCTCGGGATACCGCAGGAAGACCGGCGCAAGATCTTCGCCTGGTCGAACGAGATGATCGGCTACGACGACCCGGAGTACGGCGGCGACAGCCAGGCCGCAGCGGCCGAGCTGGTCGGCTACGCCATGGTCATGGCGGAGGAGCGGCGAGCCTGCCCCCGGGACGACATCGTCACCAAGCTCGTCCACGCCGAGGTCGACGGTGGCCAGCTGTCAGCGGACGAGTTCGGCTTCTTCGTGATCCTGCTGTCGGTGGCGGGCAACGAGACCACCCGCAACGCGATCTCGCACGGGATGCTGGCATTCCTGGACCACCCGGAGCAGTGGGAGCTGTTCTGCGCGCAGCGGCCCAGGACCGCGGCCGACGAGATCGTCCGCTGGGCGACCCCGGTGACGGTCTTCCAGCGCACCGCGCTCGCCGACACCACCCTGGGCGGCCAGCAGATCAGGGCCGGCCAGCGGGTCGGCCTGTTCTACCGGTCGGCCAACTTCGACGAGGACGTGTTCGACGCACCGGAGCGGTTCGACATCCAGCGCGCCCCCAACCCGCACCTGGGCTTCGGCGGCACCGGGACGCACTACTGCCTGGGCGCGAACCTGGCCCAGCTGGAGATCGAGCTGATGTTCAACGCGATCGCCGACGGCATGCCGGGCATCCGGCTGGCCGGTGAGGCGCAGCGGCTGCGCTCCGGCTGGCTCAACGGCGTCAAGCGGCTGCCGGTCAGCTACCGGTGAGGCCGGGCGCCGCCCGGTCGCGCGCCGTCGGCGTCAGGCGGCATGACCGCCCACCTCCGGGGCCTGCCCGCTGGCCGGCGCGGTGGTGGCAGGCCCGGTGGTGGCAGGCCGGGTGGTGACAGGCACGGTGCTGGCTGAGGCGGTGCTGGCCGCCGCCGTCCCGGTCTCCGCGGCGCTGGGCCCCGCGGCCGCCGCGGGCCGGAGCAGGCGTACCCGCTCGCTGGGCGCCGCGGCGCCGGCGGGCGCGGGCTGATCCGCGGGCCCGGTGTGGTCTGGGTCGATGACGGCCTCGGCCTGCTTCTCCAGCCGCAGCAGGAACCGCTCGGAGGCGCCCAGCAGGATCGCGATGCCGAGCACCGCGGCCGTCGGCTGCTGCAGGCCGCCCAGTGTGAGATGCAGGGCGGTGAGCTGCAGCACGCCCGCCGCCTGCAGCAGGGAGATCAGGACCAGCCCGGCCCAGGCGGCGAGCGCGCCGAGGACCGGCGCGCACAGCAGCGGCCCCCACGAGCTGCCGTAGGTGACGGGGATGCGGGTGGAGAACACCAGCCGCTGCATCCTGCTGACCAGCCCGCCGATCGCGCCCGCCACCAGCAGCACGCCGAAGCCCAGGCCGGCCAGCACCGCCAGCGGGAGCAGCGCGACGAAGATGATCCAGGTGGCCCGGTTGTAGAGCCCTGACAGCTGGACGGCGTTGCCGTTGGACGCCTCGTAGATCTCGCCGAGCACCTCATCGAGGTAGGCGCGGCGGTCGCGGTCCAGCTGCCCGGTGCCGCCGTCGTCCCTGGCAGCGAGCAGGCCGCAGATCACGTGCTCCCACGCCTCCCGCCGGTGCTGGGGCAGCTCGCCCAGCTGGCCCAGCACCCGCTCCAGCCGGGCGGCCAGCTGCTCGTGGCTGAGCGAGGGCAGCGCCAGCCGTTCGGCCTCGTGCATGAGCACCCACTGGGCGATCTGGTGGGAGCCGTTCCAGCCGATGACGCCGCTGCGCTTGCTGGAGGGGTTGTGCTTCTCGATCTCGGTGAGCAGGGGCCGCAGGGGCGCCTCCGGCGCCGGCGGCCCGCTGCCGCCCGGGCGGCCGCATAGTCCTTGCAGGGACAGCCGCCTGGTCATCGCCCCAGCCTGGGCGCTGGTCCACAGGACGTTGGTGCGCGCGATGTAGAGCCACCGGGCCAGGATCACCAGGACCAGGTAGGTGCCCAGCAGCACCAGCCCCCAGCCGTAGTCGGGCACGCGGCTTCGCCTCCTCTTCACCCGGGCGGCACCGTCCCCGCCCGGCGCCGTTCCTCGCGGGTAAGGAGGAGGGCGGCGGCCGGGAAATACACCTCAGCCCGGGGTAGCGGCGACCACCCACATGGAGAAGTACTGCGACCCGCCGCCGTAGGCGTGGCCGAGCGCGGTCCGGGCGCCCGCCACCTGGTGCGCCCCGGCCCTGCCCATGACCTGCAGCGCCGCCTCCGCGAACCGCAGCAGGCCGGAGGCGCCGATCGGGTTGGAGCAGAGCACCCCGCCGGACGGGTTCACCGGCAGCGCGCCGCCGATCCGGGTCTCGCCCGTCTCGGTGAGCCGCCAGCCCTTGCCCGGCTCCGCGAAGCCGAGGTTCTCCAGCCACATCGGCTCGAACCAGGAGAACGGCACGTAGATCTCCGCGACGTCGATCTGCGCCAGCGGGTCGGTGATCCCGGCCTGGCGCCACAGGGCGGCAGCGGCGTCGGCGCCGGCCCGCGGGTTGACGTGGTCCTTGCCCGCGAACATGGTCGGCTCGGTGCGCATCGCGGTGGCCCGGATCCAGGCAACGGGCCGGCCGGCGGCGCCGGCGGCCTCCGCAGCCGCCCGGTCGCCGATGATCACCGCGCACGCGCCGTCGGAGGACGGGCAGGTCTCGTCGTAGCGGACCGGGTCCCACAGCATCGGGGAGGCGCGCACCGACTCCAGCGTGATGTCTGGCTGCCGCAGGTGCGCGTACGGGTTGAGGGCGCCGTTGCGCCGGTCCTTGACCGCCACCAGCGCGCCGATGTGATCGGGCGCGTCGCTGCGGCGGATGTAGGCGCGGATGTGCGGCGCGAAGTAGCCGCCAGCGCCCGCGAGCAGCGGCATGCTGAACGGCGGTGCGATCGACAGCGCCCACATGGCGTTGGACTCGGACTGCTTCTCGAACGCGACCGCGAGCACCCGGCGGTGCAGGCCGGCCTGGACCAGGCTGGCGGCGACGATCCCGGTCGCCCCGCCGACCGAGCCCGCCGTGTGCACCCGCAGCAGCGGCTTGCCGGCCGCGCCGAGCGCGCCGGCGAGGTACAGCTCGGGCATCATCACGCCCTCGAACAGGTCGGGCGCCTTCCCCAGCACGACCGCGTCCACGTCGGCCAGCGCGAGACCCGCGTCGGCGAGCGCGCGGTCCACCGCCTCCCGGCACAGGCCCGCGATCGACACGTCAGAGCGCCGGGTCCGGTGATGGGTCTGGCCGACCCCGAGCACGGCGGCCCGGGCCGTCACGGCCGGGCCTCCAAGACGCAGACCAGGTTCTGCTGCAGGGCCGGGCCGCTGGTGGCGTGGCCGAGGGCCCGGTCCGCCCGGCCCGAGAAGATCTCCCGGGCCGCCATCCCGATCCGCGCCAGGCCCGCGGCGAACATCGGGTTGCCGGCGAGGGCCCCGCCCGACGGGTTGATGCGCACGCCGGTGCCCAGGCCGAGGGCGGACCGGAGCACGATCTCCTGGTGGGTGAACGGCGCGTGCAGCTCGGCGGCGTCCACGCCGGCCGCACCGGCGGCGCGCCCGGCCGCGGCCGCCGACGGCGCGGTGGTCAGGTCGCGTGCCCCGGGCGGTGCCGGGTCGACGCGGTGCTCGAACCCGGTGATCCAGGCGGGCCGCGGGCACAGCTCCCGGGCCCGCTCGCCGCTGGCGAGGATGACCGCCGCGGCGCCGTCGCCGACCGGCGCGCAGTCGTGCGCCCGGAGCGGGTCGGCGAGGTACGGCGCTTCGAGCAGTTCGTCCGCGCTCACCTCACCGGACAGCTGCGCCTGCGGGTTGGCGAGGGCCGCGGCGCGGCTGCGCGCGGCCACCCGCGCCATGTCCTTCTCGCTCCACAGCCCGGCCTCGATGCCGAGCCGGGCCTGCAGCGCGGCGATGGCGACCGAGTCGGGCCAGAGCGGGGTGAGCAGGTAGGGGTCAAGCTGGAGCGCGAGCACCCGCCGCAGCTGCCCGGCGGACGACTTTCCGAAGCCGTAGGCCAGCGCGACGCCGGCCTCGCCGGTGAGGATCTTCACCCACGCCTCGTACAGCGCCCAGGCGCCGTCCATCTCCACGTGCGATTCCATGATCGGCGGGAAGGCCCCGATCGCGTCCACCGCCTGGACGAACGAGAACGCCCGGCCCGCCAGGTAGTCGGAGGAGCCCGAGCACCAGAAGCCGATGTCGTCCTTGGCCAGCCCGGTGTCCGCCAGCACCTGGCCGAAGATCGGCACCAGCATCTCCACCCCGCTGGTGGTGCCCTCGCCGTGGCGCACGCACGGGGACTGGGCGAAGCCGACGACGGCGACGCCAGTCATGGCGCCTCCAGCCATGGCGCCGCCAGCCATGGGCCCCGGCCGCTAGAGGTGGTGCGCATAGGACTCATACGGCGCGTCCGGCTCGCCGGTGGGGCGGAAATGGCCGATGTTCTCCACCGTCGTGCCCCATTGGCCGCGGGGCTTCCAGACCGCGGCCACCCGCATGCCCATCCGGACATCGCCCGGCTCGCAGCCAAGGATCAGGTGCTGGAACGGGATGTCGGCGCCGTCGAGCACAATGGCGGCCGCGACATAGGGCACCGGCACCCGCTGGCCGGTGAACGGCACGTTGACCACGCAGAACGTGGTCACGGTGCCGGTGTCGGGCAGCTCCACCTCCTCGGCGGTCGGCACCCCGTCGGTGGGGCAGGCGGCGCGCGGCGGGATGTAGACCTTGCCGCAGGCCGGGCAGCGCTGCCCGAGCAGGCGCCCCGCCGCCAGCCCGCGCAGGAACTCGCTCTCCCCGGGCGAGGCCGTGTGCTCGTAGTGCAGCCACACCGGCGTGGTGATCATCGTCACCGGCCCCATGTCCGGCGGCTCTGCGCCCGGAGGCACGGCGTCCGGCGGCGCGGCCTCCGGCTGGGCGGCGCCCGGCGGCGCGGCCGGCCCCGCCGCGGGGCACGGCTCGAAGCAGGTGATGTCGCGGATGTGCCCGGCGGGGGAGTCCGCCCACCGGGCGCGCACCCGCATGCCGGTGCGCATCGCGGCAGCGGACCCGGCGTCCACCGCGTGCAGCATGGCGGTGTCGGCGCCGTCCAGCCGGATCAGCGCCCACGCGAACGGGTGCGCCAGCGGCTGCCCAGCCAGCGGCTCGCCCGCCCACGACCAGGTCGTGACCGTCCCCTCCGGCCCCACCTCCACCAGCTCGGCCGGCGGGGCGAAGGTCACCGGGTCGTACTCGAACGGCGGGGCGTGCACCCGGCCGTCCGCGCCGCGCGAGCCGAGGATGCGCCGGCCCGCCAGGCCGGTCATGAACTGGCTCAGCACC
>DATIXO010000010.1:0-15763 GCA_035518495.1 Streptosporangiaceae bacterium | reverse complement strand
GGTGATGAACCTGCGGACCGACGGCTACGGCGGCAGCCTGGCCAACCGGGGCCGGTTCTGGCTGGAGACCCTGGAGGCGGTGCGGGCGGAGATCGGCGGCGAGTGCGCGGTCGCGACCCGGATCGCGCTGCACGGCGACTCCGGCGTGCCCGGGGCTGAGACGCTGCCCGGCATCGAGGTGGACGACATGCTGAAGCTCATCGGCATGGCCGATCACCTGGTCGACCTGTGGGACGTGACGGTGGGCAGCTGGCCGGAGGACTCGGGGACCTCCCGCTACTACCCGGAGGGGCACCAGCGGCGGTGGACCCACCGGGTGCACGAGGCGACGGCCAAGCCGGTCGTGGCGGTCGGCCGCTACACCAGCCCGGACCTGATGGCGCAGGTGATCGGCTCCGGCGAGGCGGACCTGATCGGCAGCGCCCGGCAGGCGATCGCCGACCCGTTCCTGCCCCGCAAGATCGCCGAGGGGCGGCTGGACGAGATCCGCGAGTGCACCGGGTCCAACATCTGCATCCTGCGCGAGGAGACGTTCAACCACGTCGGCTGCGTGCAGAACGCGACCGCGGGGGAGGAGTTCCGCCGCGGCTGGCATCCCGAGAGGTTCACGCCCGCGACGGGCGTGGAGCGGCCGGTGCTCATCGTCGGCGCCGGGCCGGCCGGCATGGAATGCGCGGTGGTGCTCGCCAAACGCGGGTTCGGCGCGGTCCACCTGGTCGAGGCCGAGCCCGACATCGGCGGCCGGCTGCGCTGGACCCGGCGGCTGCCCACGCTGGGTGACTGGGGGCGGATCACCGACTGGCGGGCGGTCCAGCTGGCCAGGCTGCCGGGGGTGGAGGTCATCACCGGCCGCCGGCTGGGCGCGGCCGATGTGCTGGACTACGGTGCCGAGCTGGTGGTGATCGCCACCGGGTCGTCCTGGCGGTGCGACGGGGTGCAGCCCGGCCACCCCGAGCCGATGCCCGGCGCCGGCCCGGCGCTGCCGCACGTGCTCACGCCGGAGCAGGTGTGCGCGGGCAAGCGGCCGCCCGGCCCGCGGGTGGTGGTGTACGACACCGACGGCTACTACGTCGCGCCCGGCGTCGCCGAGCTGCTGGCCGCCGATGGGTACCAGGTGAGCCTGGTCACCACCTTCGCCGTGCTGTCGCCGGTGAGCGACGAGACCCTGGAGGGGGACATGCTCCGCGCCCACCTGCACCGGGCCGGGGTGCGGGTCCGCCACGCGACCACCATCACCGAGATCGCGCCGGGCCCGGCGCCGTCGCCGGAGGGCGATGGTGGGCCGTGGACGGTGGTGGGCCACGACCGTTACGGCGATCCCTGGTCGGCCGGGTGCGACGCGGTGGTGCTGGTCACCCAGCAGGCCTCCGAGGACGCGCTGTACCTGGAGCTGGCCGGTGACCCGGCGGCCCTGGCGGCCGCCGGGATCGGCGCGGTGCACCGGATCGGCGACGCGGTCGCCCCGCGGATGCTGTCGGAGGCGATCTTCGACGGTCACCGCCTGGCCCGCGAGATCGACTCCCCCGACCCGGCGACGCCGCTCCCATACCGGCGCGAGCGGACCGAGCTGGGCTGAGGCTCTCCGCCCGCACCGGCCCCGGCCGGAGGCGGACCTGGTGGCCGGGGGCGGACCGGCCTTCTGTGGGGTCAGGTCGCCCTGGGCGGCGGGCAAGGCGGGCGGTGGGTGCGTGGGAGCATCCGTTTTGCATGATCGGGGTGCGGGTAGCGGACGGTGCGGAGGTGAGCGCCGGTGAGCCCGGAGCCGGAGAAGGTCCCGGTCGAGGTCGAGGGCCGGAATCTGACGCTGACCAACCTCGGCAAGGTGCTGTACCCGGAGGCCGGCTTCACCAAGGCGCAGGTGATCGACTACTACCTTCGTATCGCGCCGGTACTGCTGCCGCACCTGGCCGACCGGCCGCTCACGCTCAAGCGCTATCCCGACGGCGTGGACGGCCAGTACTTCTACGCCAAGCACGCCCCCGAGCACCGGCCCAGCTGGGTGCCGACGGTGCGGGTGCCCTCGCCCGGCTCACGCTCACGCGGGGCGACAGTGGTCTACCTGCTGGGCGGCGACCTGCCGACGCTGATCTGGACCGCCAACCTGGCCGGGCTGGAACTGCACACCCCGATGTGGCGGCTCCCGTACGGCAGCGAGCCGGACCTGCTGATGTTCGACCTCGATCCCGGCCCGCCCGCGACCGTGGTCGAGTGCTGCGCCGTCGCGCGGCTGCTCCGGCCGCTGCTCGCCGGGCGCGGGATCGAGCCGCTGGCCAAGACCTCGGGCGGCAAGGGCCTGCAACTGGTCGCCGCCATCTCCGGGCTCAGCTCGGAGCAGGCCAGCGGGCTGGCGCGGGAGGTGGCCGGGCAGGTGGAGCGCGCGCACCCGGGCCTGGCGGTGTCCCGGATGACGAAGACGCTGCGGCCGGGGAAGGTGCTCATCGACTGGAGCCAGAACAACGCAGCCAAGACCACCGTCACCCCGTACTCGCTGCGGGCCATGGCCAGGCCCACCGTGTCCACGCCGGTCACCTGGGATGAGGTGACCGGCTGCAGCCAGCCCGGCGATCTGGTGTTCACCAGCGACGACGTGCTGGAGCGGGTGACGCGGCACGGGGACCTGCTCGCACCGCTGGCCGCCGCCCGGGCTCCCGGAAAAGGACAAACATGACGAAGCCCTGACCAACGGCCGGCCACCCTGCCCGCCCGCCGGGCGTTGTCCTGATGGGCCGCGGGCAGCGCTGGCGCCGCGGGTGCGGGCCTGGCGCCGCGGCGGTGGGTGAAGGGAGCCGGGTGGGGCCACAGGGCATGCCGCTGATGGTGCTGCTGGCGGCGGCGGCGGCCGCGCTGCTGGCCGGCGCGCTGTGGCTGTGGCCGGTGCTGGCGGTGAGTACATGCCGGACCTGTGGGAGATCCACCCGCCCATGCGCGGGTACTCGCTGATCATTCCGCAGGGCGGCCACAACTTCCGGACCTGGGACCGGGAGCTGCCGCCGAGCCTGGAGTGGCTCAGCCGCCGCCTGTCCTGAGCCCAGCCGGTCAGGCCGGGGGCGGCTCCAGGTGGGCGGTGTCGTTGAAGCCGCGGACGATCCAGCGGTCGCCGCTCACCACGATCCGGGAGATGGACCCGTTGTCCGCGGTGACGAATGCGAACGGCCGGGATCCGCTGGCCAGCGCGAGCACCTGCCCGATCACGCCGCCGTGGGTGAAGACCGCCACCCGCTGGCCGATGTGCGCGGCGGCCAGCCGCCCGACCGCGTCCCGCACCCGGTCCGCGAACTCGGCAGAGCGTTCGGCGCCGGGGATGACCTCGAAGGTCTCCTCGGCCCACATCCGCATGGCGGTGGGGTGATGCTCGGACACCATCTTGCGGAACAGGCCGCCTTCCCACTCGCCCAGGCCGACCTCCCGCAGGTCCGCCTCTACCTGGGCGGCCAGCCCGAGCCGGGCGGCCAGCGGCGCCGCCGTCTGCGCCGTGCGGCGCAAGGTGGTGACGTAGATCGCGTCGACCCCGGTGGCGGCCAGCCGGGCGGCGACCAGCTCGGCCTGCGCCCGTCCCTCGGGCGCGAGCGCGGGATCGGACCGCCCGTCCACCAGCGGGAACGGGGCGTCCAGCGAGGCGGCCTCCGACTCGCCGTGCCGGACCAGCAGCAGCTCGGCCGCGTCCGGCGGCACCTGGAAGCGGTTCTGGCGGTAGCTGGCCGCGGCCTGCGGCAGGTCCCCGGGTGCTGTCACAAACCCCGAAGCGTAGCGGCACAGCGGGACGGCGTTCCTATCCGCCCGGCCCTGGGTGGGGAGCAGCCCGGGCGGTCATCCCCCGGTGCTCATGGCCAATGGGCCAAGGCACACTGGGCGGATGGCATTTTCCGCTGATCACCGGGCCGACGACGGCAGGCGGCCGGTCCCGGCCGCGCCGCCTGATACCCGGGAGCCGCCGGATCCCCGGGACCCGCGCGGGCTGCGCGCCGACGCGCCGCTGCTGGACGCCTGGCTGCGGTTCAGCGCGCAGGCGCAGGCCGGCGAGCTCACCCCCATGAGCGTGCCCGGCCACAAGCAGCGCCAGGACCTGGCCGGCGCGGTGGTGGCCGCGGACGCGCCGCTGTACGGCGGGCTGGACACCATCAAGCACGCGTCGGTGCTGCTGGCCGACGCGGAACAGCGGGCGGCGCGGCTGTGGGGCGCGGACTGGTGCCGGTTCTCGGTGGCCGGGTCGACCCACGGCAACCAGGCGCTGGCGCTGGCGGTCGGCTCACCCGGCCAGGAGGTGATCGTCACCAGGTGCCTGCACCGGTCGCTGCTGCTCGGGCTGGTGCTGGCCGGGCTGCGGCCGGTGTGGGTGCTGCCCGAGCGCGACCCGGGCAGCGGTCTGCCCGCCGCGGTCGCGCTGGACACCGTGCGCACCGCCCTGGCCGCGCACCCCGGCGCCTGCGCGGTGTTCCTCGGCGATCCGTCCTACGTCGGCACCACCGGCGACCTGGCCGGGCACGCGCGAGCCGCGCACGAGGCCGGTGTCCCGCTCGTCGTGGACGCTGCCTGGGCGGCGCACCTGGGCTTCCATCCCGGCCTGCCGCCGCACGCGATCGCGGCGGGCGCGGACGCGATGGTGACCAGCGCGCACAAGGCGCTGCCCGCCTTCACCCAGGGCGCGCTGGTGCTGGCCCGGAGCGGGCTGCTGGACCCGGCCCGGCTGGACCGCGCGTTCGATGCCACCCACACCACCAGCCCGGCCGGCCCGATCGTCGCCAGCATCGACGCCGCCCGGGCGCTGCTGGCCCGCGACGGGACGGCGCTCTGCGCCCGGCTGCTGCGCGTGGTCGCCGCGGCCCGGCAGCGGCTGGCGCAGGTGCCCGGGCTGGGCGTGCTGGACGGGCCGGGCGTGGAGCCGACCAAGCTGGTCGTGCTGCTGGCCGGTACGGGCGCGCACGGCAACGCCGTCGAGGCCGACCTGATCGCGGCCGGGATGCCGGTGGAGATGGCCGACCGGGACACGGTCGTGCCGATCGCCACCCTCGCCGACGACGAGGACACCGTGGCCCGCTTCACCGGCACCCTGGTGGCCGTGATCGAGCGCCATCGCGGCACTCCCCGCCAGCCGGTCCCCTCACCGGCCTGGACGGTGACGCCGCAGGTCGCGCTCGCCCCGCGGGAGGCGTTCTTCGCGCCGGCCGAGACCGTCGCGGCCGATGCCGCCGCCGGCAGGATCAGCGCCGAACTGGTGGCCCCCTACCCGCCCGGGGTCCCGGTGCTCGCGCCGGGCGAGATCATCACGGCCGATGCGCTCGCCGCGCTGCGCGCCGCGCACGCCGACGGCAGCCGGATCGCCTATGCCGCCGACCCCAGCCTGGCCACATTCCAGGTTGTGGAAGGCCGCCCATGACGCGCCGCCGAGGTTGCCTGTCTACGGAAGGGCCGGGCCGGGCCCATACTGTGGCCATGGCAGCGTGGAAGGACGTGGAGCAGGCGGAGCCCGAATTCGCGGCGCGGGTGCGGCGGCTGTTCGACGCGGGCAGGCATAAGACGATCGCGACGTTGCGGGCCGACGGCGCGCCACGGATCTCGGGCATCGAGAGCGAGTTCGCCGACGGTGAGCTCAGGTTCGGGTCGATGCCGGGGGCGCGTAAGGGTGCGGATCTGAGGCGGGATCCGAGGTTCGCCCTGCATGGCCCGACGTTTCACCCGCAGGAGGGCAAGGAAGCCGAATGGCCGGGCGAGGCGAAGATCGCCGGGCGGGCGGTTCCCGCCGGACCGATCGGGCCTGCTGGAGACCTGTATCTTGCCGACATTTCCGAGGTCGTCGCCACCCGGCTGAACCCGGAGGCGACGTTGCTGGTCATTGAGTCGTGGACGCCCCAACGGGGGCTTCGCGTGGTGGAACGCGAATGACGCTCCGTGGCATCGCCGGTCCATCATGGGCTGGTGGATGACGACGGCGACGGCACGATCGGCTGGATACGCGAGATCGTGCTGGACAGTTCCGACCCGCTGGGCCTGGCTCGCTTCTGGGCCGGCCTGCTCGGCGGCGAGCCGGTCGAGTGGTACCCGGGGTGGGTCACGCTGGAGCCGCCCCCGCACGGCCAGCGGCTCTCGTTCCAGGGCACCGGGAGCGCCCGCCCTGCTGGGAGCGGGGCGGCCGCGGAGGTGCATTTCGACGTCCTGGTCAGCGATCTCGCCGCCGCCCACGAACGAGTCGTCGCGGCGGGCGCGGTCTTCACCGGCGAGCACGTCTCGCCCCGCCCCGGCCCGGCCGGGGAGCCGGTGCCGTGGCGCGTTTACCGGGATCCCGCGGGTCACCCGTTCTGCCTGGTGACCCGCTGACCTAACTGCGGTAGCAAGCCGCCCCATGCGATCACTTGGCGCGGTGACCCCGGCCCTGGCTGCAAACGGTGTAGCGGGACGCACGCTGGGCGGTACCCAGGACGGCTCGGTAGCGCGGCCGCGAAGGTGCCGGCAAGATCATCAGCTATCTCAGGCAAGCGATCACACCGCCGATCGCCGGTTAACCAACGGCGCCAGACCTGTCAGCGCCGGTCTGTGACGCGGTGGTGGTGGCTGCGGGGTTCAGCGTGTCCTGCGGTAGCGGGTCATGGGGCCGAGCACGCCGGAGACTACCGCGAATGCCGTCATGCCGAGCCGTTCGGCCACCGCGGCCGATGCGGCGTTGCCCTGATCGATCTCGGCCAGTACCGCGGGCAGCCCCAGCGGGCCGAGGGCGTAGTGCACCACGGCGAGGGCGGCTTCGGTGGCGTAGCCGTTGCCCTGTGCGCCAGGGGCCAGGCTGTAGATGACCTCGGGCCCGAGGTCTTCCAGTGGCCGCAGTCCGGCCGTGCCGGTCAGCTCGTGGCCGCCTGTCTCGCGGATCAGCCACAGGCCGTAGCCGGCGGCGGCGAAGGACGCGGCACTGTCCTCAATCACCCCGGTCACATCCGCTGCTGACAGGACCGCCCCGTCAAACAGGAACTGCCGTACCTGCGGAGTCTGCCAGTGCGCCAGCAGGCTGGCATGGTCGGCTGGGGCCACCGGGCGCAGCACCAGACGATCGGTGGTCAGGACATGATCCATAGCCGCCAAGCTACAAACCTCCCGCTGGCTACTTCGATAGAGGCAAGTTTGCACCGGCCTTGACGGCTCCACGGCGGGGAAGCAAGCAACACCGCTGCAGTGGGCGCGGTCTTCACCGGCGGGCACGTCTCACCGCCCGGCCCCGCTGGGCAGCCGGTCCCGTGGCGCTTGCACCGGGCCCCCGCGGGCCAGGGGTGGCTGGCCGGGTTCGGCTGGTCAGGGTGTGATGACGATGCGCTGGTCGCTGTCTGTGTTCTTCCAGGCGGCCTCGACGTCGGTGAGCGGGATGGTGCGCGCATCGATCTGGAAGGTCCCGCTGGTGATCGTGGCGGCCAGCTCGGGGAGCTCGGCCAGGATGTCGCGGGTGGGGACCGAGCCCTGCCCGCTGCCGACGATCTGCAGGCGCACCGCGCGCAGCGCGGCCGATGGGACGGCGGCGGTAGGCCCGGCGACGGAGCCGACCTCGATCCAGGTCAGGGGCTGGCCGGGGTCGGTGCGGTTCATGGCGACGGCGAGCATCGCGTCGGCGGTGGGCTGGCCCCAGAGATAGTCGATGACGATGTCGGCGTCCCGGGCAGCCTGCCCGAGGCGGCGAGCGACGCCGGCCGGGTCCCCCTCCAGGGAGACGGTCGCGTCGGCGCCCAGCCCGGTCAGGGCGGCGAGCCGGTCCGGGTCGCGGCCCGCGCCGGTGACGTGGCCGGCGCCGAGGTGCCTGGCGACCTGGACGGCCATCCGCCCGGCGTTGCCGGTCGCCGCCAGGACCAGGACCTGCTGGCCGGGGTGGAAGGCGGCGCGCTGGCGGAGGGCGAGCCATGAGGACATGGCGGGGTTCATGGCCGCGGCGATGAGCACCGGGTCGCTGCCGCCGGGCAGGACGATGCTGCGGCGCAGGTCGACGACTGTCTGCTCGGCCATCGCGCCCATCGTGGTGCCGGGCAGGATGAAGTAGCGCAGGCTGCCGTCGGGGGCGCGGCCCACGCCGTCGAAGCCGGGGACCAGGGGCAGCTCGCCGGTACTGGTGTAGTGCGAGCCGCTGGCCTGCGACCGCACCCGGGGATGCAGGCCAGCGGCGATGACGTCGACGAGGACCTCGCCGGGTGCCTGCGGCACCGGGGTGGGGAAGTCCTGGCAGGCCGGTGGCGTGCCGAACGAGGTGACGACCGCTGCCCGCATGCGGAACCTCCAGAGTGGCAAGGTGCGTGGGGCACTCGCCCAAATACGTGGTATTACAAACTAGATTAGATGGTAATACGAACTAACGCAAGGTAGGCTGGTGGCATGACAGTCCGCTCCGGCCATGACCCGGAGTCCTCCCAGGTGATGGACAGCCTGGTGCGCGTCTCCTTCACGGTGATCGCACTGCTGAGCCAGGCGGCGGCCGCGCATGACCTGTCGCTGACACAGCTGCGGGTGCTGGCCATCCTGCGGGACCGCGAGCCCAAGATGGCCGAACTGGCGCAGTACCTGGGGCTGGACCGGTCGTCGGTGAGCGGGTTGATCGACCGGGCCGCCGGGCGCGGGCTCGTGCGGCGGGACACCAGCAGCGATGACGGACGGGCTGTCCGCGTGAGCCTGACTCCTGACGGACGGCGGCTCGCCCGCCTGCTGACAGACGAGATCGGTGGCCTTATCAGGCCGATGACCGGCAATCTCAGCCCGGCCGATCAGAGGCGGCTCAGCGTGCTGCTGACCAGGCTGATTGACTGATCCGGCTGTTCTCCCAGCTGGCCATCGCGCGCAGGTGGCTAGCGCGGTTCCGCTTCGGCCTGGGCGGCGAGGCCGGCCGCTGCGGCGGCGAGCTGCTCCGCCCGCGCTGGCCGTTCGTCGCCTTCCACCCCGGCGAGGTTGATCCGCACCAGCGCCGCCGCCGACCGGGCGCCGGCCGCCGCGAGCACGGCGGCGGTGATGGCGTCGCCGCGAACGTTCGGGTTGCCGCCGGCGGCGATGGCCGCCGCCATGGTGGCGATCCCGGCGCCGATCTCGGCCACCTTCATCGGCACGTCGCAGGCGGCCGACAGGGCGGCGGGCAGGCCGGCCCGGCCCGGCGCCCGGAGCGCGGTGAGCACGGCACGGTAGGCCTCGGCGTCGGCCTGGGCGAGCGAGCCAGCATGGTCGCCCAGCAGCCCGGCCCGGGCCGCTATGCCTGTCGCCGCCGGCATCTGGCGGCCCGACAGCCGCGCTGTCATCGCGCACAGGCCGGCGGCGAGGGCGACGGCGAGAGCCGCGGCGGCGCCGCCACCGGGGTCGGGGGTGGCGGCCGAGAGCGCGTCCAGGAACCGGCCGACCGGCATGTCCAGGTACGCCGGGGGCGGCTCGGCTGGCCCCGGCGCGCTGGGCATGGTCACCGTGTGTTCGCCACCTTCCGGTGCTGGGATATGCGGCCAGGTGCGGCCGGGTCAGCCGCTCAGGTGCGGCCGGGTCAGCCGCTCAGATGCGGCCGGGGATACAGGATCGTCTTCGGCTCGGTGAACGCTTCCATGGCGAAGCGCCCGCCCACCCGCCCGCGGCCGCTCACCGAGCCGGACCGGCCGCCGAACGGCAGATGGGATTCCCACAGGTTGGTGGAGGCGTTGATGTTGACCCAGCCTGCCCGCGCCTGCTCGGCGAAGGCCAGTCCGCGCTCCAGGTCACCGGTGAACACCGCCGCCGTCAGGCCGAACGGCGAGGCGTTGGTCAGCTCCAGCGCCTCGGCGGCCGAGCCCACCTCGATGACCGGCACCACCGGGCCGAACGTCTCCTCGCGGGCGATCTCCATGTCCAGCGTGACCCCGTCCAGCACCGTGGGCTCGGCGAACAGCGTGGTGGGGAACCCGCCTGCCCGGTTCCCGCCGCTGCACACCCGCGCCCCGGCCGCCGCCGCCGTGCCGACGTGCCGGGCGAACTTGTCCGCGGTCGGCTCGTTGTTCAGCGGCCCCATGGTGGTGGCCGGGTCGAACGGGTCGCCGAGCCGGACCTGGCCTCGGGTCGCCGCGACCACCCGGTCGACGAACTCGGCCCGGACGGCGGCGTGGACGAGGAACCGCTCGCCCGCGGTGCAGCTCTGGCCCGCGCACAGGTAGGCGGCTTCCAGCGCGGCGTCGGCAGCGAGGCCGAGGTCGGCGTCCTCCAGCACCACCATGGGCCCGTTGCCGCCGAGTTCCAGCAGCTGGGTCTTGCCCGCCGCCCGGGTGGCGACCGACCTGCCGGTGGCCACCGACCCGACGAAGCCCACCGCGGTCACGCCGGGGTGGCCGGCCAGCGCATCGCCGACGACCGGGCCGGGTCCGGGCACGAAGCTGAACACCCCGGCCGGCGCGTCTTCCGCCGCGATGATCTCGGTGAGCAGGGCGCAGCAGGCGGTGGTGGTGGGGGCGGGCACCCAGACCACGGCGTTGCCCGCCGCGAGCGCGGGCGCGAACACCTCCGCGCCCATCGTGTACGGCCAGTTCCAGGGGCTGATCACGCCGACGACGCCGAGCGGCACCCTGGTGGACAGCACCCGCCGGCCCGCCGACACCGACGGCGGGATCTCGCCCGCCAGCCGGATGGCGTCCTCGGCCGCCATCGTGAAATACCCCGCCAGCTCGGTGACCTCGTCGTAGGCCTCGGCCACCAGCGGCTTGCCCTGGTCCTCGGTGAGCGCGCGGGCCAGGTCCTCGTGGCGGCGGCCGATGGCGGCCGCCACCGTCCTGCACCACTGCGCCCGGTCGAAGGCGGACAGCGCCGCCCAGGCGGGCCAGGCGGCCTGCGCCGCGGCGACGGCGGCGTCCACGTCGCCCGGGTCGGCCACGGCCACCGAGGCGAAAGGCTCACCCGAGGAGGGGCTGACGGCCGGGACCTGGCCCGCGCCGCCGGGCCGCCAGCCGCCGCCGATGTAGAGCAGGTGCTCACGCATGGATGTGCTGCCTTCCTCGCCGTCACGCGCTGGTGCACAGCCGCCCGAGCGAGCTGAGTGTCTCGGGGAGCATCCGGTACTCGGGGCCGGTGATGGACAGTGCCGCGACGCAGGCCCCGGTCGGGCCGAACACCGGCGCGGCGACGGCGACCAGCCCTTCCTCCAGTTCGGCGACTGCCGTGGCGTAGCCGTCGCGGCGGATCGCGGCGAGCTCGGCGGCGAGCGCGTCGAGGCTGGTGATCGTCTGCGGGGTGTAGCGCTCCAGCACCCGGGGCGGGGTGAGCGCGCCGTAGGCGAGCAGCACCTTGCCGTTGGCGACCGCATGCGGCCTGGTCCTGCGGCCGATCCACCCGCCCGAGCTGGACAGGATGTAGGTGCTCGGCACCTCGGCCACGTTGAGCACGTCACCGCCGTCCGGCACCGCGAGGTTCACGGTCTCCCCGGTCCGCTGCGACAGCTTCTCCATGGCGGGCTGCATCGTGGCGACCAGGTCAAAGCTCCGCAAAGCCAGCGTGCCGAGCCGGATGATCTCCACCCCCAGGCGGTAGCGTTTGCCCACCCGGGTGAGGAACCCCGACCGCTCCAGCGCCGCGGCCAGGCGCGAGGCCGTCGACTTGTGCACCGACAGCGCCCGTGCGATGTCCGCCACGCCGAGTTCCCCCCGGCTGTCGTCGAAGCTCTTGAGCAGCGTCAGCACACGCTCGGCCGACTGATAGGTTGCGATATGTGCAACCTCGTTTTCGCTCATGCAACAAGGATGACGACCTGGCCTGGCGTGCGTCAACTGGCCGGCCCGGCCGGCGTCACATGCGCGGCCCGGTAGGTATCACCTGACCGGCCTGGCGCGCCCGCCCTATCGCGGCGCGCCAGTGGGGCAGTATTGTGCCGGGGAAACCCGCAGGCCAGCGAGTAGCTATGAGAGAAGAGAGCAGGCTGGGCATGTCCGCACCCGGCGCGGCTGACGCCGTCACCCCTGGCTCCGCACACGACCCGCTGCCCGAGGCGCTGGGGCTGGCCCGCGGCGCCGCGGGCGCGGGGCTCGGGCTCAAGCTCCTTGGCGGCCTCGCGGTCCGCGTTCTGTGCCCCGATTATCCGCCCCGGCTGCGCCGCGACCAGGACATCGACTTCGCGTGCATGACCAAGGAGCGCAAGCAGGTGGCGGCCTACCTGGAGGCGAGCGGCTGCCAGGGCGACCGGCAGTTCAACAGCCTCAACGGCCACCAGCAGATGTATTTCATCGCTCCCTCAGGGCGGCCGATCGACGTGATGGTCGACCGGCTGACGATGTGCCACACCCTCGACCTGCGGCCCTCGTTCGGCCGCCAGCCACTGACGGTCGACGCGATGGACGTGCTGCTGTCCAAGCTCCAGATCGTCGAGCTCAACGAGAAGGACGCGCGTGACATCGTCCACCTGCTGGCGGCTCTGCCGCTCAGCGGGGAACGGGGCGGGGGAGGCGTCAGCCTGGACACCGACCGCTTCTGCAAGCTGCTGGGCGCGGACTGGGGATGGTGGCGGACCGTCACCGGCAACCTCGCCAAGCTGCCCGGCCTGATCGCGGAGAAGCCGGATCTGATCCCACCCGGTGACACCTTCGACCCGGTCGCGCAGAGCCAGCGGCTGCTGCAGCTCGCCAGCGATGCCCCCAAGTCGATGAAATGGAAGCTCCGGGCCAATGTCGGTGACCGCGTCCGCTGGTACGAGCTCCCCGAAGAAGTCGCGCACTGAACCGCGGCATCTTGACGCTGCTGTGACCCCGTGGCACCTTGACGCCGCTTTCGGCGGGTGCTACACGTTGCACAGAACGCGAGGCCGTTGCGCACCATGCGCAGGATGCGCAGCCAGGGCGGCAGGTGCGCGTGGGAGGCATGGGGTGGTCGGGTGAGAGTCTTTTTCGCCACCGACATTCACGGGTCCGAGATCTGCTGGCGGAAGTTCCTGAACGCCGCCGCCTTCTACAAGGCCGACGCGGTGGTGCTGGGCGGCGACGTCACCGGCAAGGTGATGGTGCCGATCACTGAGCACAACGGGTACTGGCAGGTGGTGCTGGGCGACGAGACGGTCCGCATGGAGACCAGGGAGGAGCTCGCGGAGATCGAGCGGAGGATCCGCAACCGCGGCTCCTACCCGGCGATCATGCCCCCGGACGAGCTGACCGAGCTCAGCAGGGACGAGGGCGCCGTGGACCGCCGCTTCAGCAAGGAGATGATCTCCTCGCTGGACCGGTGGCTCGACATGGCGGACGGCAAGCTCAAGGGCGGCGAGATCCCCTGCCTGCTGAACGGCGGGAATGACGATATCTGGGAAATCGACGACGTCATCGAGCAGTCGCCGTGCGTGACGTTCGGTGAGGGCAAGATGATCGACCTCGGTGGCTTTCATCTGGTCTCGATGGGATGGACGAATCCCACTCCGTGGAACACCTTCCGCGAGGCACCGGAAGAGGAATTGGCGGCCAAGATAGAAGCGGTCGTGAGCCAGGTGCCGGACATGGAAAGAGCGATCTTCAACTTCCACGCGCCGCCCTACGGGACCGGCCTTGATGAGGCGCCCTCGCTGGACGCGACGCTGCGCCCGATCCACGGCGGCGCGGTCATGAAACCGGTCGGGTCAACGGCCGTCCGGGATGCAATCGATCGCTATCAGCCCATGCTCGGCGTGCACGGCCACATCCATGAGAGCAGGGGCATAAAGAAGATGGGCCGGACCCTCGCCATCAATCCCGGCAGCGTCTATGGTGATGGCGTCCTGCAGGGCGCCGTGCTCGAACTGGACCCGAAGAAGGCCAAGGTCAGCAAATACCTTCTCGTGAATGGTTGAGCCGCACCACCTGACCCCGCTGGGCACAGGTCGTCCTCCCCGCCGTCCCTGATCAGCGCACACATGGAGGTATGCATGGCCACAGACGCAGTCGGCGAAGAGAGACAGGCGCTCTTCCTCCGGAACGCCACCGGCCTCGTCCGCGGCTGGAACGTCCGGGACTCGCTCATCTACGCCGTCCTGGCCACCAACGTGATCACTCTCGGGATCTACGAGTTCTCCTTCCAGTCCTTCATCCCCAACGGCCAGCTACTCACATCGATCCTCATCTCGGCCGTGTGGGTTTCCTTCCTGGTCATCACGTACACCGGGCTGATCGTCACCATCCCGCGGGCCGGCGGCGACTACGTGTGGCAGACCAGGATCCTGGGCAGCGGCCTGGGCTTCGTGATGGCCGCTACCGGTTGGTGGTTCATCCTCTGGCTCTGGGCGCCCATCTACGGCAACATCCTGTCGGTCGAGCTGTTCCAGCCGCTGTGGGCGACCCTTGGCGATCCGAGCGGGGCAGTCTGGTTCACCACCCACACCGGGATTTTCGTGGTGACCCTGATCACCATCGCCTTGGCCGGCGTCCTCGTATCGATCGGCATGGCGGGGTACGCCCGGGTCCAGAAGTGGTGCTTCTACACCGGTCTGGCCGGGTTCGCGGTCATCGTGATCCTGCTGCTGATCAACAATCACGCGAACTTCGTGGCGTCCTTCAACCACGAAGCACACAAGATCTTCGGCGTGAACAACGCCTACGCCACGACACAGGCTGGGGCCGCCAAGATCGGCTATACCGCGCCCGCGTTCGGGTTCAGCCCGCTTGGCGCGAGCTTGCTGCTGGTCCCGATGATGATGTTCTACCTCCTGTGGCCGAACTGGGGCGCCACCCTGTACGGGGAGATCCGCGGCGCCAGTGACTTCAAGCGCGTCTTCCGCGGCATGTTCTTCGGGCTGTGGATCACGGTCGCGCTGTCGGTCATCTTCCTGCTGCTGGTCACCAAGACGTTCGGCAACGACTTCTACAACAACGCCAACGCGCTGTACTGGAGCGCCTACTACGGCGGCAAGGTGGCGCCAGCGATCCCGATCTGGCCGTATCCGATCATGTTCGCCGGATGGCTTATCCACAACACGGTCTTCCAGGCCGCTCTCATCCTGGTGATGAGCCTGTGGTTCTTCGGCTGGGTGGGGACGCTGTTCCTGTCCTCGACCAGGGTCATCTTCGCCGCGGCGTTCGACCGGGTGCTCCCCGACCGGGCGGCGGAGGTGTCGGAGAAGCGGAAGGTGCCGTTCTATTCGCTGCTGCTGATGCTGCTGCCGGCGGTCGCGCTCGGTGCCGTCTACGCGTACTCGCTGACGTTCCAGACCTACACGCTGGACGCCACCCTGGTCATAGCAGTGACCTACCTGTTCAGCGCGATCGCCGTGGTGCTGCTGCCCTTCATCAAGCCGGACCTGTGGCGCGCGTCCCCGGCCAGCAAGGTCAAGCTGTTCGGGGTGCAGGTGGTGCCGGTCGCCGGGGTGATCACCATCGGCCTGCTCGGGTTCAACCTGTACCAGTGGCTCACCAACGCCGCCTACGGCGTGAACAACAAGGGCTCGCTGTACTTCATGGGCGCGATGTACGTGCTGGCGATCGTGGTATTCGTGGTCGCCCGGGTCGTGCGCAGGCGGCAGGGGATCGACCTGGGCCTCATCAACAAGGAGATCCCGGTCGAGTAACCTCAGGCTCTGTCATCGCGATGGCACCGGCCCCGCCGCCAGCAGACCGGCGGCGGGGCCGGTGTCCGGCGGGGGGACGCAAACGATTGATTGGCGGTATCCAGCGGCATGAGTGACACCCCGGCCCGGGCAAGCGCCGTCATCATCGGCGCGGGCATCGTCGGCAACAGCCTCGTCCACCACCTGGCCCGGCTGGGCTGGCGGGACCTCGTCCTGGTGGACAAGGGGCCGATGCCCAACCCGGGCGGATCGACCGGGCACGCCTCCAACTTCATCTTCCCGATCGAGTACTCGAAGATGATG
>DATIXO010000009.1:0-64394 GCA_035518495.1 Streptosporangiaceae bacterium | reverse complement strand
GCCGAACGCCAGCAGCCGGGGGTTACGGAGATGAGCTGCGAACACCTGATCTGCGCCCAGTGCGCAGCGCCGGTGGTCGAGGGACGCTGCCCCGCCTGCCAGGCGGCCCGCGCGCAGGTCCACCGCCACTCGCCGGGGCTGAGCGTGCCGCTCCTGCTGGGGGCTCTGCTCGCGCTGCTGCTCCTGACCCTGTGGCTACAGCTAGCTCACTGACGGCTACTCGCCGCCCGCGCTTTCCTGGGTGCGCAGCCAGCGGATCTCCGCCGCGATGAAGTCATCGATCTCGCCGTCGAGCACGGCGGCGGTGTTGCTCGTCTCGAGCCCGGTGCGCACGTCCTTGACGTTCTGGTAGGGGTGCAGCACGTAGTTGCGGATCTGGGTCCCCCAGCTGCTGGTGCTCTCCCCGCGCAGGTTGGCCAGCTTGGCCTCCTGCTCCTCCCGCTTGCGCTCGAGCAGCTTGGCCTGGAGCACCGCCATCGCGGTCGCCTTGTTCTGCATCTGGCTGCGCTCGTTCTGGCAGGAGACCACGATCCCGGTCGGCAGATGAGTGAGCCGGACCGCGGAGTCGGTGGTGTTCACGCCCTGCCCCCCGGGCCCGCTCGACCGGTAGACGTCGACCCTGATCTCGTCCTCGGGAATGTCGATGTGATCGGCCTGCTCGACCACCGGGATCACGTCCACGCCCGCGAATGAGGTCTGGCGGCGGCCCTGGTTGTCGTACTTGGAGATGCGGACCATCCGGTGCGTGCCGTGCTCGCCGCGCAGCGTCCCGTAGGCGTAGGGGGCGTGGATGGCGAAGGTGGTGGACTTGATGCCGGCCTCTTCGGCGTAGGAGGTGTAGTAGACCTCGGTCGGGTAGCCATGCCGCTCCGCCCAGCGCAGGTACATGCGCTGCAGGCCCTCGGCCCAGTCCGCCGCGTCCGCGCCGCCCGCCTGTGCGTTGATCGATATCAGCGCCTCCCGGGAGTCGTACTCCCCGGCCAGCAGCGTCCTGATCTCCAGCTGGTCGATGTCGTTGCGCAGGGCCGCGAGGTCGGCGGCCGCCTCTGCCCGGGTCGGCTCGTCGTTCTCGCTCTCGGCCAGCTCGAACATGACCCGGGTGTCATCGAGCCGCCGCCGCAGCTTGTCCAGCCGGGCCAGTTCGCCCTCCAGGTAGGACAGCCGGCGAGTGACCGCCTGTGCCCGCTCCTGGTCAGCCCACAGCCCCGGATCGCCTGCCTCTTCGCGAAGACGGTCAGCCTCTTTCGACATCGCGTCCGGGTTAAGCACGGCAGCCACCGAGTCGAGGGTCGATGACAGTTCCGAGATTGCGGCTGCCGGGTCGGTACTTGTCATGGCGGAAAGCCTACGCGAGCGGCGGATCAGGACGGACGATCACTAAGGCACCGGCGGCCACTAAGGCACGGGCAGCGCGCTCGCCGCGACCAGGGTGCGCACTGCCCGGACCGCCACCGACAGGGTGGCGACCGTGAACCGGTCGGTCTCCCAGATCTCGGTGAGGGTCTGGGTCGCCCGCGCCACGCTCGGCTCGTTCCGGCGCACCCATTCCGCCAGCCGCTGCTCGGGAGAGCCCGGCCCGGTCACCATGAGCACGTTCTGGGTCAGGGCGGCGTGCGCCGTGTACAGGTCGTCCCGGATCGCCCCACGGGCCATCGTGTTCCACCTGTCGTCGCGCGGCAGCGCCGTGATCTGGTCGCGGAGCCTGGTGATCTGCAGCCGGTCGGCGAGGTCGAAGTAGACCTCGGCGGTCTCGGCGACCGGCCAGCCGGTGCTGGCGGCGATGTCCACCACGTCAAAGGCCGAATACGCGGGGACCATGGCCGCCACCCGCTCGGCCAGATCGGCCGGCACCTGGCGGGCCTTGTAGGAGTCCTGCCGCTCCCGGAACCCGGCCAGGTCCCGGCCGGTCAGCAGCTTAGGCAGGCTGGCCGTCACCTCGGCCACCCCGTCGGCCAGGAAGTCGATCGTGGCCTGGATGTCGAACGGCGTGCGGCGGCTGTGCAGCAGCCACCGCACCGCCCGTTCGGTGAGCTTGCGCCCCTCCAGCAGCAGGGTGAGCTGCGTGGCCACGTCCACCACGCCGTCGAGCGCTTCCACCTGGGCGAAGAACCCCGCCATGTCGAAGACCTCGTGGGCCACCAGCCAGGCGCGGCTCATGTCGGGGACGGACGCGCCCGTCTCCTCGTTCATGCGGAACAGGAAGGTGGTCCCGGAGCGGTCCACCATGTCGTTGGCGATGGCAGTGGTGATGATCTCCCGCCGCAGCGGGTGGTGGCCCATCTCGTCGGCGTAAGCGAAGCGCAGCGGCGCCGGGAAGTAGGCGGCCAGCACCGAGCGCAGGTACGGGTCATCGGGCAGGTCGGAGTCGAGGATGTCATCGACAGCGGAGATTTTGGCCTGGGCGAGGAGCACCGCGAACTCCGGCACGGTCAGGCCCAGGCTCGCGGACCGGCGCTCAGCGATCTCCTTGTCGCCGGGCAGCGAGTCGATATCGCGGTCGATCCGCCGTTCCCGCTCAAGCTTGCGCAGCTGGCGCGCGTGCACGTGCAGCATCTGCGCGGCCTGCGCGCGGGCCGCGGCCAGCGCGCGGTTCTGGTGGTAGTTCTCCCGCAGGACCAGGGCGGCGACGTCGCCGGTCATGTCCTGCAGCAGCTCGCCCCTGGCCTGCTGGGTCAGCTCACCCGCGGTGATCTTCTCCTGCAGCAGGATCTTGATGTTGACCTCGTGGTCGGAGGTGTCCACCCCGGCGGAGTTGTCGATGAAGTCGGTGTTGACCAGCCCTCCGGCCAGCGCGTACTCGATCCTGGCCGGCTGGGTCAGGCCCAGGTTGCCGCCCTCGCCGACCACCTGGGCGCGCAGCCGCGGGGCGTCGATGCGGACACCGTCGTTGGCCCGGTCGCCGGCGTCGGCGTGCGTTTCCGTGCTCGCCTTGACGTAGGTGCCGATCCCGCCGTTCCACAGCAGCCCCACCGGCGCCGCCAGGATGGCGGAGATGAGCTGGTCGGGCGCGAGCGCGAGCACGCCGTCATCGAGCCCGAGGGCGAGCCGCGCCTGCGGGGACACCGGCACCGACTTCGCCGTCCGCGGCCACACCCCGCCGCCGCGCGAGATGAGCGTGGTGCTGTAGTCCGCCCAGGAGGAGCGGGGCAGCGCGAACAGCCGCTCCCGCTCCGCGAAGCTGGTGGCCGGGTCGGGGGCGGGGTCGAGGAAGATGTGCCGGTGGTCGAAGGCGGCCACCAGCTTGATGTGCCGCGAGAGCAGCATGCCGTTGCCGAACACGTCGCCGGACATGTCGCCGATCCCGGCAACCGTGAAGTCGGTGGTGTCGGTGTCGGTGCCCAGCGTCGCGAAGTGGAACCTGACTGACTCCCAGGCGCCGCGGGCGGTGATCCCCATCTTCTTGTGGTCGTACCCCTCCGACCCGCCGGAGGCGAAGGCGTCGCCCAGCCAGTAGCCGTAGGCCTTGGCGATCTCGTTGGCGGTGTCGGAGAAGGTGGCCGTCCCCTTGTCCGCCGCCACCACCAGATAGGGGTCGTCACCGTCGTGCCTGACCACCTCCGGTGGCGGCACCACCGCGCCGGCCTGCAGGTTGTCGGTCACGTCCAGCATCGCGGCGATGAAGGTCTGGTAGCAGCCCCGCACCTCGCCCTGGTAGGCCTCGCGGTCGGACGGATCGGGCAGGTTCTTGCAGACGAACCCGCCCTTGGCCCCGGAGGGGACGATGACCGAGTTCTTGACCTCCTGGGCCTTGGCCAGGCCGAGGATCTCGGTGCGGAAGTCCTCCCGCCGGTCGGACCAGCGCAGGCCGCCCCGGGCCACCGGCGCGAACCGCAGGTGCACGGCCTCCAGCCGTGGTGAGTACACGAACAGCTCGAACCGCGGCCGGGGCGCGGGCAGCTCCGGCACCTGCCGGGCAGCCAGCTTGACCACCAGGTAGGGCGGTCCGTCCGGGGCGGCGGGCTGCCCCGGGGCCTGGCCGGTCTGGAAGAAGGAGGTGCGCAGGGTGGCCAGGATCAGCCCGAGGTAGCTGCGCAGGATCCGGTCGTGGTCCAGGATGGCGACCTCGTCGAGCTGGCCGCGGATCTCCTCGGTGATGGCCTCGCTGCGCTCGGTCTCCCCCTGCTGGCGGGCGGGGTCGAACCTGGACTCGAACAGGCGGATGAGCAGCCTGGCGATGGCCACGTTCAGGGTGAGGACGCGCTCGATGTAGCGCTGGCTGAAGGCGATGCCCGCCTGCCGCAGGTACTTGGCGTAGGCGCGCAGCACGACCACCTGGCGCCAGGTCAGGTGGGCGTCGAGCACCAGCGAGTTGAACCCGTCGTCTTCGACCTTGCCCTGCCAGAGCGCGTTCAGCGCGTCCTCGAACAGGGTCTTGACCTGTTCCGGGTGGGCGGGCCCGGGTGCTGGCTGGCTGCGGCTCAGCCCGAAGTCATAGATCCAGAACGGCACTGCCACCGACGGCCCTGCGAACTCGTACGGGTGCTCGTCGACCACCTCGACGCCCATGTGCTGGAGCCGGGGCAGCACGTCGGTGAGGGTGATCGGGGAGCCGGTCCGGTAGATCGTCAGCCGCCAGACGCCGTGCTTGCCGTGCTCGGAGACGGGCCTGCCGCCGCTGTAGCTCTCGGCCTCCCACAGGTCGAAGGCGGTGTCCTCGCCGGACCGCAGCATGTCGCTGATCCGGATGAGGTCGGTCAGCGCGTTCGCCGCTGGCACGTCGGTCTTGTAGGTCTCCGGGATCGCGCCGGAGCAGATGTCCAGCACCGCCCCGGCCCGCCCCTCGCCCAGCTTCCTGGCGGCCTCGGCGGCCAGATCCTCATCCCAGCTCCGGGCCGCCGCCGCCACCGCGGCCTCCAGCGCGGCCGCGTCCACGTCCGGCAGCGACGTGCCCGGCTGTGCCCGCACCACCACGTGCAGCCGGGCCAGCGCCGAATCCCCGACGGTGGCGCTGTATTCCACGGCGACCCCGTGCAGCGCCTCGCGCAGGATCTGCTGGATCCGCAGCCGCACCCTGGTGGTGTACCGGTCCCTGGGCAGGTACACCATGCAGGACATGTAGCGCCCGTAGACGTCCTTGCGCAGGAACAGCCGGGTCTGCCGGTGGGTGCGCAGCCGGAGCACGCCCAGCGCGATGGGGGTCAGTTCCTCCACCGAGATCTGGAACAGCTCCTCCCTCGGGTACCCCTCCAGGATCTCGGTCAGGTCCTGGCCGTCGTGGCTGTCCAGGGCCACCCCGGCCTGCTCCAGCACGCTGGCCAGCTTGCGCCGCAGCACCGGGATCCTGGTGATGCTCTCGTGGTAGGCGGCATGGGTGTAGAGGCCGAGGAACCGGTACTCCCCGTCCACCTCGCCGCTCTTGCTGACCCGCTTGATCGCGATGTAGTCGAGGTAGGAGCGCCGGTGGACGGTGGACCGGGAGTTGGCCTTGGTCAGGATGAGCCGCTGCGGGTCCTTGGCGCGGGCGCGCACCTGGGGCGGCAGGGCGGCAAAGGACGACGAGCCGGGCTTGTCGTGCCGCAGGATGCCCAGGCCGGTGCCGGGCACCGCCTGCAGCGCCATCCCGTCCGGCCCCTCCACCAGGTCGTACTCCCGGTACCCGAGGAAGGTGAAGTGATTGTCGGCCAGCCAGCGCAGCAGTGCCTGGGTCTCGGCCGGCGCCCCGGCCCCCTCCGCGCCGAGCTGGGTGGCCAGCCGCAGGGCCCGGCCCTGCATCTTCGAGTAATCCTCGACCGCGACCCGGACGTCGGCCAGCACCCGCCGCAGGTCATCTTGGAGCGCGGCCAGGTCGGCGCCCGCGGTGTCGATCTCGATGTGCATCCACGACTCGGCGATCTCGTCGTGACCGTGGCTGCCCCCCGCCGGTGAGCCGACCACCTCCCGCAGCTCCCCGGTGATGTCGCGGCGCACCACCAGCTGCGGGTGGACGATGTGGTAGCTGTCCAGGTCGTGCCGGGCGAGCTCCATCGTGATCGAGTCGACAAGGAACGGCATGTCGTCGGTGACGACGTCGACCACGCCCCGCGACTCCTCCAGCGCCGGGCACTCACCGGCGCCCCGGACCTGCACGATCGCGCGGCCCTGCGGGCGCCGGGCGGCGACACGTGCGTGCTCGGCCGCGACCTCAGCCACCCGGGCCGGCCCGGCCGCCAGCAGGTCCTCCGGGGGGACGTGCCGGTAGTAGGCCTCCAGGTACCGCTTCGGGTCGCCGACGCCGGCCGCCCCGTTGCCGGTGGCCTCGACGGCCTGTGCCGCCTCCGCCAGCAGGGTATGCGGCGTCTCGTCCGTGCTGTCCGACATCTGTTCCGTCTCCCTTTCAGGCCCCCGGCTGGCGGGCTCGCCGCTGGCCCCCAGCGCCTACAGGTGGTCCCGCAGCTCCCACAGCAGCGGGTAGTACCGCAGCGGCACTCGTTTGCGCAGGTAGGGAGCACCGGTGGAGCCACCGGTGCCTGACTTGGTGCCGATCTGCCGTTCCACCATCACCACATGCCGCGCCCGCCACAGTCCCGCCAGCTCATCGTGGGTGAGCAGTCCCTCGGCGAGCTGCCACAGATCGTCATGGGCGGCGCGGTCGCCCGCCACCACCCGCAACGATTCCAGGATCTGCTGACCGGTGCCCGCTGGCAATCCGCGGGCGGCCAGCAGCTGCAGGTAGGCATCCCACAGTGACGGCTCGGCAAGGCGCCGCGCCAGCCGGTCGCGCTGGGCGGCACTGATGGCACGGAACCGGGCGAGGAAAGCCTCGTCCTTGCTCCCGGAGAGGAACTCGAGCTCCCGGAACTGCACCGACTGGAAGCCGCTGGCCGGTGCGAGGACGGCGCGGAACTCCAGGAAATCCTGCGGGGTCATCGTCTCCAGGATGTCCACCTGGGCGATGAGCAGCCGCTCGATCACGTGCACCCGGCGCAGCAGATGGCGGGCCCGCCAGGTCTCCCCCGCCATCATCGCGTCGCGGACGGTCTCCAGCTCGTGCAGCATCTGCTGGAACCACAGCTCATAGACCTGGTGGACGGTGATGAACAGCAGCTCGTCGTGGGCTGGCGGGTCGGCCTGTGGCACCTGCTGGGCGAGCAGCTCGTCCAGCCGCAGATAGCCGCCGTAGGTGAGGAGGCCGCCCTCCTCGCCGAACCTGCGCCCGGTGAGTGGGACGTCAGTCACGCCGTTTCCTCGATCGCCGTTGATCGCTGTGCCTGCCTGGACCCTGACTCTAGCCGGGCGGCACCGGGGGAGCGAACAGGGCGAGGACCTCGGGGTTGGCCAGGGCGTCGGGATCCGCCGCCTCCGCCACCGGGGTCCCGAGCAGGATCCGCCGGACGGGCACCTCGAGCTTCTTGCCCGACAGCGTCCGCGGCACGCCCGGCACCTGGTGGATCTCGTCCGGCACGTGCCGGGGCGACAGCTCCGCCCGCAGCGCCGCCTTCAGCCGGGCGATGAGCCCGTCATCGAGCTCGTGGCCGGGAGTGAGCACCACGTAGAGGATCAGCCGCCCGTCCGCGCCGAGCTGCCCGGTGTCGACCACCAGGCTGTCGGCGATCTCCGGCAGCCGCTCCACCACCCGGTAGAACTCGCTGGTGCCCATGCGCACGCCGCCGCGGTTCAAGGTGGCGTCCGAGCGGCCGAAGATGACGCACCCGCCGTCGGCGAGCATCAGGATCCAGTCGCCGTGGCGCCACACGCCGGGGTAGGCGGCGAAGTAGCTGGCCCGGTACCGCTCACCGCCGGGGTCGTTCCAGAAGCCGGCCGGCATCGACGGCATCGGCCCGGTGATGACCAGCTCGCCGACCTCGCCGGTGACCGGCCTGCCGCCCGGGTCGTAGGCCTCCACCCGGGCGCCCAGGCACGGGCCGGCGATGATCCCAGCCCGGACCGGCAGCAGCGGCGAGGGGCCGACGAAGCCGGTGCACAGGTCGGTGCCGCCGGAGAAGGAGCCGAGCTGCAGACCGGTGCCCACCTGCTCATAGACCCACCGGAATCCCTCCGGGGGCAGTGGGGAGCCGGTCGAGCCGATGCCGCGCAGCGCCGCCAGATCCAGCTCCCGGCCGGGGGACAGGCCGGCCTTGGCGCAGGCCATCAGGTACGGGGCACCGGTGCCGAAGTAGGTGACCCCGGTGGCGGCGGCCAGCCGCCACAGCGCGTCGGTACCCGGATGGGTGGCGCTGCCGTCGTAGCTGACGATGGTGGCGCCCGCGAGCAGGCCGCCGGCCAGGTAGTTCCACATCATCCAGCCGGTGGTGGTGTACCAGCAGAACACGTCTCCGGGGCCGAGGTCCTGGTGCAGGCACAGCGCTTTCAGGTGCTCGAGCACGATCCCGCCGTGGCTGTGCACGATCGCCTTGGGCAGGCCGGTGGTCCCGGACGAGTACAGCACCCACAGCGGGTGGCCGAACGGGACCGGTGTGTATTCAAGTGACTCACCCGGCGTGCCGGGCAGCGACTCGTAGGGAACGGTCGTGACGCCCGGCACGGCCACTGCCCCGTCAGGCTCATCGACCATGACCACGGCCGCCAGGCCCGGCAGCGCGGCGGCGATGGCCTCCACCGAAGGCCGCCGGTCGAACACCTTGCCGCCGTAGCTGTAGCGGCCGGTGGCCAGCAGCACCTTCGGCGTGATCTGCGCGAAACGGTCGATCACGCTGTGCGGCCCGAAGTCAGGCGAGCACGACGACCAGATCGCCCCCAGGCTCGCGGTGGCGAGCAGGCCGGTCAGCGCGGCGGGGACGTTCGGCAGGAACGCCGCGACCCGGTCGCCCTGCCGCACGCCGAGCGCCACCAGCCCGGCCCGCACCCGGGCCACCTCGGCGGCGAGCCCGGCGTAGGTCAGCGTGACCTGCTGGCCGTCCTCGCCGCGGGCGATCACCGCGACCCGGGCCGGGTCGGTCAGCGCGGCCCGCAGGGCGTTGCGCGCGTAGTTGAGGGTGGCGCCGGGGAACCAGCTCACCCCCGGCATCGGGCCGCCGGCCAGCACCGGCCCGTCGCCCCGCTCGCCGAGCACCGCGAAGTAGTCCCACAGCGAATCCCAGAAGGCCGCCGGCTGGTCCACCGACCACTGCCAGAGATCGCGGTACTGCCGGGCCGCCCGGCCGGCCAGGCTGGCGCCGCCGGTGAGCTCTCCGTCCCCCGGCATGATCCCGCGGCCGGCCAGCCAGCGCCGGTAGCCGGTGATCCGCGCCCGCTTGATCACCTCGGGCGACGGCTCCCACAGCACCTCGCCGTAGTCGCGCCCCGGCAGGCCCGTGCCCGCCCCTGCCTCGTCATCGGTTGGCATACGCCCCAGCATCGAGCCTGCGCCGCGCCGCCGCAACGGCGGTGCGGGCCGTCAGGTCACCGGCCCGCCCGCCAGGAACGTGATCACACCGAGCACGGCCGCGCCCACGATCGCGGTCACCACGCCGCGCCGCGCCGCGAGCAGCCAGACGGCGGCCGCGGCGAGCACCGCGGCCTGCCACAGATGGTCCAGCGACAGCCCGAGCGGGATGGCCGCCCCCGCGATCGCCCCGATCGCGGCCGGCCCGGCGCCGGTCAGGAACGCCTGGACGGCCGCGTTGCCCCGCAGCCGGTCGAAATAACGCCCGCCGCCGAGCACAAAGGCGAAGGAGGGCGCGAAGGCCACCGCCGCGGCCAGCAGCCCGCCGCCGGCCCCGGCGGCCGCGTAGCCCACCACGGCGACGGTCTGTACCACGGGCCCGGGGGTGACCTGGCCGAGCGCCACCGCGGTGAGGAACTGCCCCGCGCTCATCCAGTGGTAGGTGTGCACAGCGTCGCGCTGCATCAGCGGGATGATCACGAATCCGCCGCCGTAGGAAAGGGCACCGACCTTGAGGGCCACCCAGGCCACCGCGGCCAGCCCGCCGGTGGCGATCGCGCCCCCGGCCGCGGTGAGGAGCAGCGCCGCGGACGGCGGCGCGGGCGGCCGCGGCCGTGAGCGCAGGCGTGACCGGACGGCGGTCTCGATCAGTCCGCAGGCGGCCAGGACGAGCACCAGCCACGGCCCGAGGAGCGCGCCGGAGGCTCCCCCGGCCAGCAGGTAGCCGCTCCAGCGCGCACGCGCGAGCCGGGCATCCCGCCGGGGGGAGGCCTGCTGCTGCCCGGCCTGCTGCTGCCCGGCCCGCTGCCAGCTGGCCGGCACCAGCCCGACCGCGGCGGCCACGGCGACCGCGGGCACGGCCGCCCCCGCGCCGAGCGCCGCCCCGGACACCCAGCCCGGCGGGTGGGCGGCGAGGAAGACGCTGGCCAGGGCCAGGATCACCACCAGGCCGGGGCAGATGAAGCAGCAGCCGCCTACCAGCGCGCCGGCCGGGCCGCGCAGCCGCCACGCGCAGTAGATAGCGAGCTGGGTCGACGCCGGGCCGGGCAGCAGGTTGCACACGGCCACGCCGTCCTCGAACTCGCTCCCGGACAGCCAGCCGCGGTCCTTGACGCACAGGGTGCGCAGCAGCGCGATGTGGGCGGGGGGCCCGCCGAAACCGATGCAGCCGATGCGCCCCCACTCGCGGGCGATGACGGCCAGTGAGACCCGCTCCATCTCCTGGGCCACATGCGTCAACCTACAGCTGGCACCAGCCACTCCACGGCCCGCACCACGTTCACGGTGTCGGCGAGGTCGGCCAGCACCACGTCGGCGCCCGCGTCGCGCAGCTCGGCCGCTGACGAGCGCCCGCTGGCGACCGCCACCGAGCGCGCGCCCCCGATCTGGGCGGCAGCCACGTCGCGGGTGGAGTCGGCGATGTACACGGTCGCCTCCGCGGTGAACTCCACCCCGTATTTCTCCGCCGCCCGCCCCCGCGCGTTCAGCAGCAGCGCGCCCTTGGGGAAGACCTCGGAGCCGTACCCGCCTATCTCGGTGTCGAAGAACTGCTCCAGGGCGAAGGCCCGCAGCTTCTCGATCGCGTTCGGCTTGATCGCGCCGGTGAGCAGGGTCTGCACGACGCCGGGCAGGTCGCCCACCCCCGCCACCGCGGCCCGGGCGCCGGGCAGCAGCCAGCCCTGCTCGGTCAGCAGGCCCCGGCGGGCGCCAAACGCCACCGCGAGCTCTCCGGCGAACCGGTCGAGCAGCTCCTCACCGGCCGGGACGCCGGCCGGGGCGTCCGCCTCGTTCAGCGCGAGCGCGTCGAAGAACATCTCCGACTCGGTCCGCCCGGCCATCTGCGGCAGCCGCACCAGCGGCCGGCCGGTGACCGTCCGGAACGCGTCCGCGTACGCGGCCCGGGTCACCCGTCCCACCTCAACCAGGGTCAGGTCGATGTTCCACAGGACCAGGCGGTGAATGGGGACCTCCGGTGCTTTGTGGCGGGGACGCCAGCCTATGCCGGTGCCATGACCCGCCGCTGCCGGTCGGCTCAGCCCATATGCGGGTAGCGGTAGTCCACCGGCGGGACGAACAGCTCCTTGATGGTGCGGGCGTTCACCCACCGGATCAGGTTGAAGATCGACCCTGCCTTGTCGTTGGTGCCGCTGGCCCGCGCACCGCCGAACGGCTGCTGCCCGACGACCGCCCCGGTCGGCTTGTCGTTGATGTAGAAGTTGCCGGCCGAGAAGCGCAGCGCGCCGGTGGCCGCCGCGATCGCCGCCCGGTCCTGGGCGATGATGGAGCCGGTGAGCGCGTAGGGCGCGGCGCCGGCCGCCTGGGCTACCGTCTCGTCGTAGCTCGCGTCGTCGTAGACGTACACGGCGAGGATCGGCCCGAAGTACTCGGTGGTGAAGACCTCGTCGGCCGGGTCGGCGCACTCCAGCACGGTCGGCTGGACGAAATAGCCCTCGGAGTCGTCGGCCTGCCCGCCGGTGAGCACCCGCACCGACGGCCTGCTCCTGGCGGCTTCCAGCGCCCGGGAGTGCTTGGCGAATGCCCGCTCGTCGATGACCGCCCCCATGAACAGCGACAGGTCGGCTGCGACGTCGCCCATGGTCAGCGACTCCACCTGGGCGAGGAAGTCGTCGCGCATGCCCTGCCACAGCGAGCGCGGCACGTACGCGCGGGACGCGGCGGAGCACTTCTGGCCCTGGTACTCGTACGCCCCCCGGATCAGCGCCGTGGCCAGGACCGCCGGGTCGGCGGAGGGGTGCGCGATGACGAAGTCCTTGCCGCCGGTCTCCCCGACCAGCCGCGGGTAGCCGCGGTAGCCGCCGATGTTCTCCCCCACCGTCCGCCACAGGTGCTGGAACGTCCCGGTCGACCCGGTGAAGTGGATGCCCGCCAGGTCCGGGTGCGGGAGCGCAACCCGCGAGACGGCCTGCCCGTCCCCGGTCACCAGGTTGATCACCCCCGGCGGCAGCCCGGCCGCCTCCAGCAGCCGCATCGTGTGGTGCGCGGCGAGCTGCTGGGTCGGGGACGGCTTCCACACCACGACGTTGCCGAGCAGCGCGGGCGCGGTCGGCAGGTTCCCGGCGATCGAGGTGAAGTTGAACGGGGTGATGGCCAGCACGAAGCCTTCCAGCGGCCGGTACTCCAGCCGGTTCCAGACCCCCGGGCCGGACTCCGGCTGCTCGGCCAGCAGCCGCCGCGCGTAGTGGACGTTGTAGCGCCAGAAGTCGATCAGCTCGCAGGCGGCGTCGATCTCGGCCTGGTACACCGACTTGGACTGGCCGAGGACGGTGGCCGCGTTGATCACCGTCCGCCACGGCCCGCTCAGCAGCTCGGCCGCCTTGAGCATGATCGCGGCCCGGTCGTCGAACGAGAGCGCCCGCCAGGCCGGCGCCGCCGCGGCCGCCGCACCGATCGCGGCCGCCACGTCCTGCTCGGTCGCGTTGCCCAGGGTGCCGAGCACCTGCCGGTGGTTGTGCGGCGCGGTCACGTCGACCGGCTCCCCGCCGGCCATGCGCCGGTGCCCGCCGATCGTCATGGTCAGCTCGGCGCGTTCCCCGGCCATCTCCTTGATCTTGGCCTCCAGCGCCGCCCGGTCGGGGCTGCCCGGCGGGTACTGCCGCACCGGCTCGTTGGCCGGAGGCGGGACGTTGGTGACGGCGTCCATGGCGAGACTCCCTGCGTTACCCGGCATCATTGGCGGCCCTCAACCATGGTCGCACGGTGGGCGACGTGAGGCAGGGTCCCGGTGGTCCGGACCAGGCGCAGGCCAAAGCCGCCGGGCGCGGCTCAGGATCCCGGTCCAGGCGCGGGCTCGAGCCACGGGTCCGGCCCCCGGGCCCGGCCGCGGAGCATGAGCGCTGCCAGCGCGCCGCCCGCCGACACGGCGGCCAGCAGCAGCGCGCAGTCGTGCAGCGCGGTGACCGCGGACCCGGTGATCTCGGCCCGGGCGGTGTAGAAGGTGGCGAGCAGCGCGATGCCGAACGACCCGGACAGCCGCTCGGCGATGTTGAACAGCGTGTTCGCGTCGGGCAGCCGGGCGTCGTCGAGGTCGCCGAGCAGCCCCAGCACCAGCGGCTGCACGGTGAGGCCGAGCGCGACCCCGCGCCCGCACAGCAGCACCGCGGTCAGCCAGGCAGGGGTCTGCGCCGTCAGCAGGGCCAGGCCCGCGGTGCTGGCCGCGAGCAGCGCCAGGCCCGCCGACACGCTGCAGGCGATCACCGCCGGCCGGGCCCGGCCGCGCTCGACCACCGCGTTGCCCAGCCAGCTGGCCAGCCCCATGACGATCCCCTGGGGCAGCAGCACCAGGCCGGTGACGGCCGCCGGCCGGTGCTGGACATCGGTCAGGAACACCGGGACCAGAAAGAGCACGGCGAACAAAACGACGCTGGCCACGCACGCCAGCGCGAGCGTGACCGACCGGAGGGGCGAGGTGAGCAGGCTCAGGCTGACCGCGGACGGCCGGTCGCTCTTCGCCCCTCGTCGCGCCCACAGCAGGTAGCCGGCGATCAGCGCCAGCCCGCCCGTCCACGCTGGCGCGGCGGCGGCCGAGAGCCATCCCCGGCCTGGCCCCTCGCTCGCGCCATAGGTCGCCAGGGCCAGCCCGGCGGCCAGCAGCAGCAGGCCGGCCAGGTCGAGGCGCGCACCGCGGTCACCGCTGGCGGCCAGGGCGCGGCGGGCGGGCCGCACGCCCGCCCAGGCCGCGATCCCGACCGGCAGGTTGATCAGGAACACCGACCGCCAGCCGAACCCGCTGATGAGCAGGCCGCCGATGGCCGGGCCGAGCGCGGGGGCCGCGAAGAGCAGCAGCCCGGCGCTGACCGGCATGGTTCGCACGCCGCCGGTCCCCTTTCCCAGCAGCAGGCCCATCGCCAGCGGCACCATCGGCGCTCCGGCCAGCCCCTGCAGGACGCGCATGGCGATGAGCACGGTCACGTTGGGCGCGAGCGCGCAGCAGGCGGACGCGGCTATGAAGCCGGCCAGCGCGGCCTGGTAGGCGGGCAGGGTGCCGAAACGCCGCGCCAGCCAGGGGGTGGCCGCCAGCCCGGTGGCCAGGCCCAGCAGGTACCCGCTGACCGTCCAGGCGGCGGTCCCCAGCGAGGTGTGCAGGCTGGTGACGATGTCGGGCACCGCGATGTTGACCACCGAGGAATCGATCATGGACAGCATCGGGCCGCCGAGGAAGGCGAGCCGCGTGGCGGTCGACAGGCGCGTTACCCCGGTGCCATCGCTGCCCCGGTGCTCCCGGCCATCACCAGTCTGGGTCGCCGTCATAGCCGCTCCCCTGGTCGCCGGTCGCTAGCCCCGGCCGCCGTCGCCGTCACTCCCCGCGGCCGCCTGCAGCTCATCCAGCCAGCCACGCTCGTGATGGAACCGGCTCATGCTGAAGTCCAGGACCCGCAGCCCCCAGCCGGTGCCGGCGGCCTCCGGCCGCAGCGTGGCCAGGTGGGCGATCTCCGCGTCGATGACCGACCGCCGGGCCGTGATGATCTTGAGCCGGTCGGCCGGGGCGAGATCGGCGAAGAACGCGACCCTCACCTGGAACTCGTTGTCGTCGGTCAGCAGGGTGGGGTCGGCATCGCTGATCATCGCCAGGAGCAGGTCATGGCCGGTGTCGGTGAGGCGGTACACGTTCCGGGGGGGCCGGCCCGGGTCCGCCTCGGCGGCCACCCGCTCGATCGCGCCCTGCTCCCCGAAGCGCCGCAGCGCGGGGTAGAGAACGTTGTTGTTGATCGACCGCCCGCCCAGGATCCGCTCGACGCGCTTTTTGATCTCATAACCGTGCTGCGGTCCGTCGGCGAGCACGCGCAGCATCAGTATGTCAAAGTACACGGGGTTAGCTTAACTTATGTCAGACTGACTCATTGGCTAGGGTGCTGATGCCGACGTGCGGGGCTACCCGGCCAGGTAAGACAGCTCCTGGGAGGCGTACCAGAGCAGCTCGTGCCCTTCCGCCCCGTCCACCGCGAACCGCGCGTCGTCGTCGCCGGCCTCGGCGGCCGGGAGCGCGGCCACCGCCTCAGCGATGTCGGCCACCGCGAGCAGGTCGTCGACGTGGCCGGACACCACCTGGTCCAGCGTGACCGGCGCCCGGACCTCGACCAGCGTCGGCTCGTCGAAGCCGCCATCATGCCCGACCTGCCCGTCGGGCACGTCGGCGGCGAGCACCACCCGGCGCCGGGGCGCCTGCTGGTCGCTGGCGAGCAGCCGCAGCGAGGCCCGCGCGGCATGGGTCATCGCGACGTATTCGAGTTCCTCCTCATCGCCGCTGGCGTACCACTCGCGCAGCGCCGGGGTCACCGCGAACCCGCGCAGCGGCGCCGGGTCGATCGCCCCGGCTTTGAGCACGCAGGCCAGCGCCGTCAGCGTTGTTGGCAGATAGACGCGCATGAACTCCCCAGACGCGGCCAGCGTGCCGCATGCAGCCGAAGGCGGAAACCGGCCTCCCAGTGTCCGAAAGTGTGCCACCGATGGCCGCGGCCGGCAGCCGAACCCGGGCCGGCGGCGCGGCCCGGGATCTCCGTCAGGGCGGCTCGGCGCCGCCGGCGGCCAGCGCCTCGACCACGGCCGCCACCGCGTCGGTGAGAGCCACGTGCTCCCAGATCCGCACGACCTGCCAGCCGGCCGCGGTCAGCGCCGCATCGGCCGTCCGGTCCCGCTCCACGTTCCGGCGCAGTTTCGGCGACCAGTACCACTGGTTGACCGTGGGATCACGGCCGTGCTCCGGGCAGCAGTGCCAGAAGCAGCCGTCCACGAAGACAGCCACCCGGCGGGCGGTGAACGCGATATCGGGACGGACCCGGGCACCTTCGTTAAGCACCAGGCGGAGGTCTTTGCGGAACCGGTATCCCTGCCGGTGCAGCGCGCTGCGGAGCGCGATCTCCGGCTTGGTGTCGGTGCGCCGGATCGCCCGCATGTTGGCCGCGCGGCCCGGGGTGGACGGGGCCGGGTAGTCACCCACGGGGCCCAAGGCTAGTGCTCAACGCGCGGTGGCTACGGCACTCAGCCGAGTGACAGGCCCAACAGTTTCCCGAGCGCCGCCGTGGTGGCCTCCGGCTGGGTGTGCAGCACGCCGTGCATGCCGAGCGCCTGGGCGGCCCGCACGTTGGCCTCCATGTCATCGATGAACACGCACTCACCGGGCGCGAGACCGATCAGCTCCACGGCGTGCCGGAAGATGCGCTCCTCCGGCTTGCGCATGCCGACCTCGGCCGAGATGACCACCGCGTGGTACATGCCATCGAACACCTCACGCGGGTATCCGTCGCTCCCCCACGAGTTCGACAGCAGGCAGGTGCGCAGCCCGGCCGCGCGCAGGGACGCGATGGCCCCGTACATCGGCTCGCACGGCGCCGACGCCGCGAACATCCGGGTGAGCAGCCCCTCGGGCGGTACCTGCGCGCCGTCCCGCCGCACCAGCTTCCCGGCGAGCACACGCTCGAACTCGGTGCTGGCGAGCTCGCCCCGCTCCAGCGCGTGGATCGGGTTGCCGTCCGCGGCCGGGTCGTAGGCAGCCTTCACCCAGGGCCGCATCACGGCGGCGTAGCTGTCGCGGTCGATGTCCTCGGCGTCCAGCCAGGCCTGCACCGTTTCCGGGATCGGGCTGGTCATCACGCCGCCCCAGTCGGTGATCACGCCACGCAATGCCGGGGCCGCGCCGGGGCGGAACTCATCCACACCCCTGACCTTAAAGGACACGCGGCGCGGGACTGGCTAGGTGTGCCGGGCAGGGCCGCCGAGCCGGGCGGGGCGGTTGCGCTGGCCGGTGACGGGCTGGAGCTGCCCGGAGGCGACGTCGGCCGCGCGGGCGAGGACCTTGGCGAGCAGGTCCAGCAGTTGTGCCCTTTCGCCGGGGGTGAGGGAGGACAGGATGCTCTTCTCGACCATGCGGATGGCCGGGAGCATGCGGTCGGCGGTGGCCCGGCCGTCGGGGGTGATCTCGAGCAGGGTGCTGCGCCGGTCGGCGGGGTTGGGGATGCGGCGGATCCAGCCGCGGTGTTCCAGGAGGTCGAGCGTTGCGGTCATGGTGGCGGAGGCGATGAGGACACGGTCGCTGACCTGTGAGGGGGTCAGCGGCTCACCTGCCCCGTCGATGACCGACAGCGCCTGCGCGGCCAGGTGCGGTATGCCGATGGTCAGCCAGATGCACCGCTCGATCTCGCCCAGCAGGACCTGGCCGCTGCGGACCAGCGACGCGTAGGCCTCGGTGCAGGTGGCGTCGGCGGCGGGGTACTCCTCGGCGAAGTCGGCGTCCACCTTGACCACGCCCAGCGAGGCCGGGGAGGGCCGGTTGCGGCTCCTCCCCGGCCTCGGTGCCCGGCTGGGTTCAGACATCCGTGAAGATCTCGACCCGCGGCGCGCCCTCCACCCCGGCGCGCCCCATGGCCTCCTGCAGGGCCGGATCGTGGGCGAAGGCGCCCGCATGCTCGGCGCTGGGGAAGTCGTGGGTCACGAACAGGGCGTTGCCGTCGTCGGGCAGCCGCATCACCCGGTGCGCGGTGCAGCCGTATTGCGCCCGCAGCGGCTCGGCCTCGTCATAGGCCTTCCGCCATGCGGCGTAGTCGCGGACCTGGTGCCGGATGGCAAGTGTGGCGCTCATGGTGGTTCCCCCTCCTGGATGCAGGGGCAGCCTGCCCCTGCGGGTCAACCTAGGCCCCCACTTGCCTCTGGGTCAAGATATTTGTCTCGGAAACATATTTCTTATAACCGAACTACTTTGCTGGCCGAGATGGGCCGCCGCGGCTGACCGGCGTCCGCCAGGAGAAGCCCGGGGGGGTCCCGCGGCGGCCCGCCAGGAGAAGCCCGGCGGCGGTCCCGCCAGGAGAAGCCCGGCGGCGGTCCCGCCAGCGGAAGCCCGGCGGCGGTCCCGCCAGCGGAAGCCTGGCCAGTGGAATCCTCCCAGGAACTTGCTGAAAATGTTCGTTATTACAAATTCTGTTCGATCATGACTGCATTGTCTTGTCAGACCTCGATACTAATATCGAGACACTGGATCGCTGGTACATCACCCGCGGGGAGGTGAGCCGATGCCCACAGCGTGTGCCGCTGACCTGCGTGAGGATCTGCTCGCCAGGGTCCGGGCACCGACCCTCCGCGCGGCGTTGCGGCAGGACGCTGAGCTGGCGGCCGAGATTGCGGCACTGGAGGCGGCCGGAGCCGTAACGCCACCCGATGACGAGGAGCCGTGGGGGCCTCCCCCCAATCCCGAGAGCGGGCCGCCAGACGGCACCGATGCCTGGCTGGCCGATCTGCCCGCTGAGCTCCTGGCCGAATACCTGGCCGCCACCGAAGACCCCCCGCACCGCGAGCCGATCGTGGCCGGCCGCCTGCCCCGGCAGCCGGGGGACGGCTGCGGGTTCGCCAGTGGCGGGGCAGCCGACGAGCTGCCGCCGGGGCCGGTGCTGGCCGGTCTCGCCGCAGACGCGTGGGCTGCCGGTCCGGACCGGCTCTGCGACGACGAGCTCATCGGGGTGCTGCGGGCTGCCCGGCGGCTGGCCTCCTGGTCGGCGGCCCTGGAGCTGGCGGCCGTGACCGACCTCGCCGAGCGCCGTGAGGCCGAGGCGGCGAGGGCGGCGGCGTGCGTGCCGGGGGACCACATCGGTGACGAGATCGCCGCCGCCCTGACGCTGACCGGACGGGCGGCGGACGTGCTGCTGGATCTCGCGCTCGCGCTGCGCCGCCTGCCCGCGACGATGGCCGCGCTGGCCAGCGGGCGGATCGACCGCTGGAAGGCGGCGGTCATCGCCGACGAGGTCACCGGACTCAGCGGCGAGCATGCCGCCGCTGTCGAGCAGCAGGTTCTCGGCGCCGCGCCGGGCCAGACCACCGGCCAGCTGCGCGCCGCCACCCGCCGCGCCGTCCTGGCCGCGGACCCCGCCGCGGCCCGCGAGCGCAAGGAGCGAGCCCAGCGCGACGCCCGGGTGGAGAGGTGGGACGAGCAGGCCGGCACCGCCGCACTGGCCGGCCGGGACCTGCCTCCCGCCGGGGTACTGGCCGCCGACCGCAACCTTTCCTCGCTGGCCGGCTCGCTCAGGCGCGCCGGGGCGAGCGGCACCATGGACCAGCTTCGCGCCAGGGTATTCCTGGCGCTCCTCACCGGCGAGCCCATCCCCGGCGAGCCCATCACCGGCTCCAGTTCTGGCACCTGCCACGGTCCTGGCACATGCACGCACGGGCCGGGCGGCTCGGTGAACCTGACCATCCCCCTCGCCACCTGGCTGGGCCTGTCCGACGCGCCGGGCCACGCCGCCGGGTACGGGCCGCTGGACGCCGCTGACTCCCGCGACCTGGCCGCGTTGCTGGCCAGGCATCCCGGCAGCCGCTGGTGCGTCACCGTGACCGGCGAGGGCGGACGGGCGGTTGCCCACGGCTGCGCCCGGCATCTGCCCGGTGGCTCCCGGCCGCCACCCCGAAGCGGAGCACCCCGGCTGCCACCACCCGCGCCTGATGTCATGGAGTGGCTGGCAGGTATCGCTATCGGCAAGCTGGAAACCGGGGATTGCAGCCATCTTCGGGAGTCGCCCGCCTACCGGCCGCCGCCTTCTCTGCGGCACTTGATCGCCATCAGGCAGCCGTCCTGCTCGTTCCCCGGCTGCCGCCGGCCCGCCGCGCGCTGCGACCAAGACCACACGATCCCTCATGACCAGGGGGGCCGGACCTGCGAATGCAACCTGGCCACGCTCTGCCGCCGTCACCATCGCGCCAAGCAGGCCCACGGCTGGAAGCTCACTCAGCCCGAGCCGGGCATGATGACGTGGACCACCCCCAGCGGCCGCAGCTATGTCACCGGAGCGGCCGCCTACCCAGAGTGAGGCTGTCTGCTTACACTCGCTGGCGTCAGATTGTCACCACTCAGCTACTTCTGGTTGCCTCAGGAGCGTGCGGACGGGGCGATGCCGGTGCCCGCGATCAGGGGCGGAGGAGGAACGGGGCGAAGCTAATGCCATACGCCCAAATCGATCTTGATGGAAGCAACCTTGTCGTGGAGTGGGCTGTCCGCGCACCTGGTGCGGCGGCAAGCGTCGCGGCAGGTGGCGGCCGGCATGGGGACCTGGGGATATTGTCCGAGGAAGTACGCGCCAGCTTGCTATCGTCTGTGTACTACGTGGCTGCACTCAGACCCAAGGACAAGGCTGCTTCTCATGCATGATGCCCGCACGCTGATCGACCTGGGCGAGGAGGCCGTTCGCGCCCTGGCACGGCGTGGCTATGCGCTCGACCTGCCCACGATCGAGGACCTGTTTACCCGCCGGAATCTCTTGATCAAGTCTGCCGACGACCTACGGTCCGAGTCCAAGCAGGTCGCCCAGGAAGTGGGCAAGGCCACCAAAGCGGGCGGCGATGCTTCGGCGCTCAAGGAGCGGGCACGTCAGCTCAAAGACCAGGTGCGGGCGATCGAGCAGGATCAGGAGAAGCTCGACACCGAACTGCGTGACATCCTGCTGACCATCCCGAACTTCCCCGCTCAAGACGTGCCCGACGGCGCGAGCGAGGAGTTCAACGTCGAGATCCGCCGGCATGGCACTCCGCCGTCGTTCTCATTCGAGCCCAAGGATCACGTGGACTTGGGCGAGGCGATGGGCATCCTCGACCTTGCGCGGGCGGCGAAGCTGTCTGGGTCTCGGTTCGCGATCACGCGTGGGGCCGGAGCGGTGCTGGAGCGCGCGCTGGCCAACTTTTTCCTCACCCTGCACACTAGCCGGCACGGCTACACCGAGTTCTCGGTGCCGAGCCTCGTGAATCGGCAGACGGTGACCGGAACCGGCCAGTTGCCGAAGTTCGAAGAAGATCTGTTCAAGACCAACGTGGCCGACCGGGACCTGTACCTGATCCCGACTGCTGAGGTGCCACTGACAAACCTTCACGCCGGTGAGATCCTGCCTGCCGAGAGCCTGCCACTGGCCTACACGGCTTGGACGCCATGCTTTCGCTCGGAGGCCGGATCCTACGGCCGGGACACCCGCGGCATCCTGCGGCTTCACCAGTTCTCCAAGGTGGAACTGGTGCGTATCTGCCGACCGCAGGACTCCCGCCTGGAGCTGGAGGCGATGCTCGGCCACGCCGAAGCGTGCCTGAAAGAACTCGGCCTGGCCTACCGCGTCGTCGCGCTCGCAGCGGGTGACCTGGGCTTCTCGGCCTCATTCACCTACGACATCGAAGTTTGGCTGCCGAGCCAGAACACCTACCGCGAGATCAGCTCGTGCTCGGACTGCGGCACCTTCCAGGCCCGCCGCGCCGCCATCCGCACGAGAACCAGAGATGGCAAGCGCGGGCTCGCAGCCACCCTCAATGGCTCGGGGCTGCCGATTGGGCGGACAATGGCCGCGCTGCTGGAGCAGAATCAGCAGGCCGACGGATCTGTGGTCATCCCTAAGGCTCTGGTGCCATTTACCGGATTTGCCCGCATTGAGGCCAACGGTACGCCCGGAGCTTAGCCACGATGGCGGTGGGCGTCTGCGACTTCCCCGGCGCGTATGTGCCTGGCGTCGTGGCAGCGGCCTCCAGCCGCCGGCATCACCGCTCCGCGCGGCTGCCGCACCAGTATCCGCACGATCCTGCTCAACTGCCGGATCGCGGGCCTGCCGGTGTACCGGGGAAGATTGCCGGCCAGGGTCAATAGGAGCCCGCTTGTGAGTGAGGAGACGGACATGCAGCCGATCGCGGTCGTCACCGGGGCCAGCAGCGGTATCGGCGCCGCCACCGCGGTCAGGCTCGCCGGGGCGGGAGCCGGGTACCACGTGATACTCATCGCCCGGCGCGCGGACCGGATCGGCGCCGTGGCCGAGCGGATACGCGCGGAGGGCGGCTCGGCACAGGCATGCGTCCTGGACGTTACCGACCGCGCCGCCGTCGACGCGTTCGCAGCGGCGCTGGACCGCTGCGATGTGCTGATCAACAACGCTGGCGGCGCGTTCGGCGCCGAAACAGTGGCCGAGGGCGACCCCGCCGACTGGCGGGCCATGTACGAGGTCAACGTGCTCGGCACGCTGAACATGACCCAGGCGCTGCTCCCCCTGCTGATCACCAGCGGTGATGGCACCATCGTGGTGATGGGGTCCACCGCGGGCTTCGTCGCCTATGAGGGCGGCGGCGGGTATGTCGCCGCCAAGCACGGCGAGCATGCGATTGCCGCGACGCTGCGGCTGGAGCTGTCCGGCCAGCCGGTGCGGGTGATCGAGATCGCGCCCGGCATGGTCCGCACCGACGAGTTCGCGCTCAACCGGTACCGGGGCGATGCCGGCCAGGCCGACGCCGTCTACGCCGGGGTGCGCGAGCCGCTCACCGCCGACGACGTCGCGGACGTGGTCACCTGGACGGTCACCCGGCCCTCGCACGTCAACGTGGATCTGCTGGTGCTGCGCCCGCGGGCCCAGGCCGCGCAGCACAAGGTGTACCGCGAGCGGTGACCTGGGCCGCCCAGGTCACGCGGGCACCGGATTCGCTGGATACACCTGCTCACCGGCCACCCAGGCGGCCCGCGCCCGCAGGTCATCGCCGAGCCAGGCGAGGTCGGCCGCGGCGCCGGGGGTGAGCCGTCCAAGGTCGGGGCGGCCGATCAGGTCCGCCGGGATGCGGGTGGCCGCCGCGACCGCCTCCGCCAGGCCCACACCGGCCGCCAGCATGTTCGCCACCGCCCGGTCCATCCGCAGCACCGATCCGGCCAGCGTCCCGTCGGCCAGCCGGGGCGGCTGGCCCTCCCCGGGCCGCACCTCGACGGTTTCCCCGCCCAGCCGGTAGCGCCCCGGCGGCATGCCCGCGGGCGCGGCCGCGTCGGTGACCAGGCAGATCCTGCCCGGCGCGGCGGCGAACGCGATCGCGCACACCTCGGCCGCGACGTGACAGCAGTCGGCGATGAGCCCGCAGGTCAGCCGGGGGTCGGCGAGCGCTTGGCCAACCACGCCGGGCTCGCGGTGATGCAGCGGCCGTTGCGCGTTGAACAGGTGGGTGACCATCCGCGCACCCGCGTCCGCCGCCACCGCCACCTGCCGCGCCGTCGCGTCGCTGTGGCCGATGCTGACCACGATCCCCGCCGCCGCCAGGTCCGCGACCGCCGCCAGGCCCCCCGCCACCTCCGGGGCCAGCGTCACCACCCGCAGCACTCCCGCACCCGCCGCCAGCAGGTCCGCCACCGCCGCCGGCGACGGCGGCACGATCCACTCCCGGCGGTGCGCCCCAGCCCGCCCCGGCGCCAGGAACGGCCCCTCCTGGTGCACACCGAGCACGCGCGCGCCGGCCGGCGGATCCGCCGCGAACACAGATGCGAAACGCAGCGCGCCGCCCAGCTCGGCCAGTGGCGCGGAGACGAAGGTGGGCAGGAACGCCGTGGTCCCCGTCTCCGGCAGCCGCCGCACCACGCGTGCCCACCCGGCCACGTCCACCTCGGCCAGGTCCACCCCGAAACAGCCGTTGACCTGGAGGTCGATCAGGCCGGGCATGAGATATCCGCTGCCGAGCGCGAGATCCGGCTCGCGGGGCGGCGGCCCCCCGGCCACCTCGGTCACCAGGCCGCCGGTGAGGAGCACATAACCGGGTTCCAGGACGGCGCGCCCGGGTGTCCCGGGAACGACCCGGGGCGCCGTGATCAGCAGCTGCGGCACCCGGCCCCGCCGTCAGCCGGGGGCGTCACTGGCCCAGCCGCGCCGCAGATCACTGGCCGAGCCGTGCCATCATCGCGGGCGGATAGCGGTCGCCCACCGCCACCCCGGACGGGGCCAGTTCGTCGAGCTGGCGCAGCTCATCGGGGGTGAGCGTGATCTCGGTGGCCGCCAGGTTCTGCTCCAGGTAGGAGCGGCGCTTGGTGCCCGGGATGGCGACCAGGTCGTCGCCCTGGGCGAGCACCCAGGCCAGCGCCAGCTGGGCGGGGGTCACGCCCCTGGCCGTGGCGAGCGCGGCGATCCGGTCCGCGGCCGCCAGGTTGCGGGTGTAGTTCTCGCCCTGGAAGCGGGGGGCGGTGCGGCGGAAGTCGCGCTCGCCGAACTCCCCGGCAGCCGGCATGGTGCCGGTGAGCATGCCGCGGCCGAGCGGGCTGTAACAGACCAGCCCGATGCCGAGCTCGCGCAGCAGCGGCAGCACGTCCGCCTCCGGGTCGCGGCTGAACAGCGAGTACTCGTACTGGCCAGCGGCTATGGGGTGCACGGCGTGTGCCCGGCGGACCGTGGCCGGTGCCGCCTCGGAGATGCCGAGGAAGCGGACCTTCCCCGCGCTGACCAGCTCACCCAGCGCGCCCCAGGTCTCCTCGACCGGCACGTCCGGGTCGACCCGGTGCTGGTAGTAGAGGTCGATGTGGTCGACACCGAGACGCTGCAGCGAGTCGTCGCACGCGCGGCGCACGTAGTCGGGCCGGCCGTTGATCCCCCGGCTGCCGTCCGGCCGGAACTCCTGGCCGAACTTGGTGGCGAGGACCACCTCGGCGCGGCGGCCCTTGATCGCGGTGCCGACGAGACGCTCGTTGGTGTGCGGCCCGTAGGAGTCCGATGTGTCGAGCAGCGTCACGCCCAGGTCGAGTGCCCGGTGGATGGTGGCGACGGACTCCTCGTCATCGGGGGTCCCATAGGACTGGCTCATGCCCATGCACCCGAGACCGAGTTCGGGGACGGTCAGGCCCTGGCCGAGCGCGCGATGCTCCATCGGTGCCTCAGGCGCTGGCCTTGCCGCGGGTCTGGCGCGTGCTGTCGTCGCCATTGGTGCCTCCGGCCGATGCGCTCGCCTTTGCCGCCGCCAGGCTGGCCTTCAGCGCGTCGGCCAGGCTGCCGCCGCCGTCCTCCACCTGGAGCTGTGGCCGGGCCACCTCAAGGCCCTGCACCTTGGCCGCCACGAGTTCTTCCAGCGCCTCCCGGTAACCGTCGCGGTACAGCGACGGGTCGAAATCCACCGTCATCGACTCGATCAGCGACGACGCCATCTTCAGCTCCTGCGAGCGCACCTCGACATCGGTATCGAGGAAGTCGAACCCGGGTTCGCGGATCTCATCGGGCCACAGCAGGGTTTCCAGCACCATCACCCCGTCCCTGGTGCGCAGCGAGGCCAGCGACTCACGCTGGCGCAGCGCCACCCGGGCGATCGCGACCTTGCCCGACCGCTCCAGCGCGTCCCGCAGCAGCGCGTACGCCCGCAACCCGGCTGGCTCCGGCTCGGTGTAGTAGGCGCGCGCGCACAGGATGCTGTCCAGCTGCTCGGCGGGGGTGAAGTTGACGACCTCGATGCTGTGGGCGGTGGGCAGCGGCAGTTCCGCCAGGTCGTCGTCGGTGAGCACGACCATCTCGCCGTCGGGCAGCTCGTAGCCCTTGGCGACGTCGGCGAACGGGACCTCCTCGCCGTCGATCGAGCAGAACCTGCGGAACTTGATCCGGCCGCCGTCGGTCCGGTGAACCTGGCGGAACGTCACGTCGCGCTGCTCGGTGGCGGCGTACAGCTTCACCGGGATCATGACGAGGCCGAACGAGATCGCGCCCTTCCACATACTGCGCATGGTGTCTCGATACCCGTTCTGCCTGTGTTCATGATCCTTCGGCACACCGGGCGCAGGCTTTCCCGGCGTCCCGCCTTCACCACCAACCAGCCTACGTGGTGGCGCCAACCAGGCCACTTAGGCAGGACGGCAATGACCCCTATCCGCGCCTCACGCCGTCCCCGGCGCCCGGCCGCTGTCATCATTGAGGGAGCCGATGCCGTCACGGGGAAGGATGACCAGGTGCCGGACTTCGATGTCGTCGTACTGGGCGGGGGAACAGCTGGTGCGCTCATCGCCACCGGCCTGGCACAGGCCGACCGGTCCGTTGCCCTGGTAGAGGCCGGGCTGGCTGGGGGCGAGTCGCCGTATCTGGCGTGCATGCCGTCCAAGTCGATGCTGGCCTCCGCACGCCGGGGTGAGACCTGGGAGCACGCGGTGGCCCGGCGCAACGAGGTCACCGGCCACCTCGACGACAACCTGATCGCCACCCAGCTGGCCGACGCCGGGGTGGACCTGATCCGGGGGACTGGCCACGTGACCAGGCCGGGTGCGGTCGAGGTCGCCGTGGCCGGTGGCGGCCGGCGGCCCCGGGACAGGGCGGGGAACGAAGCCGGGGCCGGGACCACCGACCTGGGTTATGGCGATCTGGTCATCGCGACCGGCAGCGAACCGCTCGCCCCGCCGGTCGAAGGGCTGACCGACGTGCCCACGTGGACGAGCGCGGAAGCGCTCAGCTCCCCGGACCTGCCGCGCCACCTCATCGTGATGGGCGCGGGCCCGGCGGGCTGCGAGCTGGCGCAGATCTACGCAGCCTTCGGCTCCCAGGTCACGCTGATCGAGGCGGAACCGCAGGTGCTGCCGGATGAGGCGCCGTTCACCGGCGAGATCCTGGCCGACGCGCTGCGGCGGACAGGGGCGGACCTGCGGCTCGGCTCCCCGGTGGTCAAGGCCGCGGCCCTGGACAATGGGCTGGCGCTGATCCTGGCCGACGGGACCAGCCTGGAGGGCGACCGCATCCTGCTGGCCACCGGGCGAAGGCCGCGGCTGGCCGGCCTCGGCCTCGACAAGATCGGGATCGTGCCGTCGGCTGCCGGAGCGCTCGTGGCCGACGCCACCTGCCGCGTGCAGCCGGCCAACGGACAGCCCGCCGCCGGACAGCCCGCCGCCGGGCAGGCGCCCCCCGTCACCGCGCAGCCGGACGGGACGGGCCGCGTCTGGGCCGCCGGTGACGTCACCGGGGTCGCTCCGTACACCCACACCGCCCGGTACCAGGCGAGCGTGGTCGTCGCCAACATCCTGGGCGAGCACCGCGCCGCCGATTACCGGGCGATCCCGCGATGCGTCTTCACCATGCCGTCGGTGTACTGCGTCGGGGTCACGCCCGGCCGGGCCGCCGCGGCCGGTATTCAGCTCCGGACGGTCGGCATCGACCTGGCCGAGACAGCCCGCGCCGCCGTGGAGGACGACGACCGGGGGCGGATCGAGCTGTACGCCGACACGGCCAGGGGTGACATGCTGGTGGGTGCCGCCGCGGTGGGCCTGCACGCGGAAGAATGGATGGGTGAGCTGACCCTCGCCATCCGGGCGGGGCTCCCGCTGAGGACCCTGGCGGACGTGGTCCACGCATTCCCGACCTATGGTGAGGCCATTGAGCGTTCGCTGCGCGAACCGGCCGCCGGGACACCCGAGGGAGATCACCGATGAGCGAGAGGGATCTGGAGAGCCCGGCGCCTGACTCCGAGGACCAGCAGTGGGCCGAGGACGCCGACGCACCGACCGGCAAGGCACCCACTGACCTGCCGCTCGACGTCAACGAGGCCGACGCCGCCGAGCAGCGGCAGGAAGTGAAGCTCGACGAGGACGACTACCGGTGACAGCCGGGCCGACTGCCAGATCCCGGCGAGCGGATCGGAGACCGTGGTGACCGCGACCCCCCAGACCCGGGCGGTCGGCACGCGGCTGCCGAAACCCGCCCGGCGGCGGCAGCTCCTGGGTGCTGCGCGGGAGGTCTTCGTCGCCCAGGGGTATCACGCGGCGGCGATGGACGAGATCGCCGAACGGGCCGGGGTCAGCAAGCCGGTCCTGTATCAGCACTTTCCCGGGAAGCTCGAGCTCTACCTGGCGCTGCTCGACGAGAGCGTCGACGCGCTGGCGGCGACCGTACGCAACGCGCTGGCCTCCACGACCGACAACAAGCAACGGGTGACCGCCACCTTCACCGCGTTCTTCGACTTCGTCGGGAGCACAGGCCAGGCCTTCCGGCTGGTCTTCGAGTCCGATCTGCGCAACGAGCCAGCCGTCCGCGACCGGCTGGACAGGTCCACGCGCGACTGCGCCGAGATCATCAGCGAGATCATCAGGGAGGACGCGGGAGTCGGCGAGGACCAGGCGCGCCTGCTGGGAATGGGCCTGGTCGGCATGGCCCAGGTCAGTGCCACGTTCTGGCTCAGCACGGATCAGGCGATCCCCAAGGACGCGGCCGAGCAGCTGATAGCGCGGCTGGCGTGGCGGGGGATCAGCGGCTGGCCACGGACAGGTGAGTACGGCGCGGAGCACTGAACACCGAGAGGAACGGCGTGGAAGTCAAGATCGGGATCCAGTCGATTACCCGGGAACTCGTGGTGGAGACGGAGTCATCCCCGGAGGAGATCGAGCGCTCGCTGGCCACGGCCCTGGCCGACGGCGGGCTGTTCATGGTCCCGGACGGCAAGAACGGAAAGGTCCTGGTGCCGGCGGACAAGATCGGCTATGTGGAGTTCGCCGGCGTCGAGCAGCGCCGGGTCGGTTTCGGCAGCCTGTGACCGAGGCACCGCACCCGGCTACTCCGCCTCCGGTGCCCGTTCCCAGTCGGCCAGCCCCAGTGCGGCCATGCGCTCTTCGTGCGCGTCGGTGAGCCGGGCGAACATCCGGCCGATCTCACCCTGGTCACCGCCCGGCCCGTCGCGGCCGGCGACGGCGCCAGCCAGCAGCCTGGCGAGCGGCGCGCGCTGCGCCGCCACCCGGTGAGCCTGCGCCAGTGCCTCCCCCACCAGCCGCCGCGCCCAGAGCGCGAGCCTGCCAGCGACGGCGGGATCGGCGTCGATGGCCGCCCGTACCCGCGGGGTGACGAAGTCCGCGTGACCGGTGTCGGCGAGCACGTCCAGCACCAGCTGGCGGGTCTGCGGATCCAGCAGCTCCGCCACCGCCCGGTAGAAGTCCGCCGCGATGCCGTCGCCCACGTAGGCCTTGACCAGCCCTTCCAGCCAGTCGGAGGGAGCGGTCCTGGCGTGGAACGCGTCGAGCGGCTCCACGAACGGCAGCATCGCCTGCTCCGGCGCGGCGTCCATCCGTGCGAGCTGGCCACGCAGCATCTGGAAGTGGCCGAACTCCGCGACGGCCATCTCCCCCAGCGCGGCCTTGTCCGCCAGGGACGGCGCCAGCGCGGCATCCTCGGACAGCCGGAAGAAGGCGACCAGCTCGGCGTAGGCGAGCAGGCCGAGCAGGTCTATGATTCCCTCGGTGCTGGCCACAGCGGGAGCCTAACAAGGTGCTCAGGGACCGGGTTAACGGAATGTCGTGAGGGCCATACGTTGCCCACGTTGCTAGACTTGCCATGCAGCCGAAGGGAATGCGGCACAATGCTGCCGCGTTCCACACGGTAGCGGGGGCCTGGTGCCGAGCGTGCTGAACGCCACGACGAGAAATCGTCGGCGCACCAACCTCCGGGAGAACTTGAATCCCCGGCCCCGGGACGGTGACGGCATGCGCAAAAGGCGGCGCCGCACCATGGGCCTATGACGGAAGCTGAAAGCCCTGACAACACAAATGCAGACCACCAGGGACACCGACGAAGGCGCCGGCGTCCCAAGCGCACAGGACGGCCCGGCCTTCGCCGAACTCGGTGTGAGCGGCCCGATCTGCGAAGCGCTGGCAGCCGAAGGAATCACTGCCGCGTTTCCCATCCAGACGCTGGCCCTGCCTATCGCGCTCGCCGGCCACGACATCATCGGCCAGGCAAGAACGGGAACAGGCAAGACGCTGGCCTTCGGCATCCCGCTGCTGCAGCGGCTCGGCCAGCCCGCAGACCGGCGCCCGCTGGCGCCCAGCGCGCTGGTCGTGGTGCCGACCAGGGAACTGGCCATCCAGGTCGCGGAGGACCTGCGGACGGCGGCCGGGTCCAGCGGCGTGCGCGTGCTCACCCTCTACGGCGGCCGCGCCTATGAACCCCAGATCGAGGCCCTGCGCGCGGCCGTGGACGTGGTGGTCAGCACCCCCGGCCGGCTCCTCGACCTGGCACGCCAGCACCACCTCGACCTGTCGGACGTGGCAACACTCGTCCTTGATGAGGCCGACAAGATGCTTGACCTGGGTTTCCTCCCCGATGTCGAGCGCATCCTGCAACTGACCCCGCCGGGCCGGCAGACCATGCTGTTCTCGGCGACCATGCCAGGTGAGGTCGTCACACTCGCCCGCCGCCACCTCCAGCAGCCGATGCATGTGCGGGCCGAGCAGCATGACGAAACCGAGCTTGTGCCGCTCACCGAGCACCACGTCTTCCGCGCCCACCAGATGGACAAGATCGAGATGCTGGCCCGGGTCCTGCAGGCCACCGGACGCGGGCTGACCATGGTGTTCTGCCGGACCAAGCGGACCGCCGACCAGGTGGCCGAGGCGCTGACCACCCGCGGCTTCGCCGCCGCCGCGGTGCACGGCGATCTCGGCCAGGCCCAGCGCGAACGTGCGCTGCGCGCATTCCGCCACGGCAAGGTGGATGTGCTGGTGGCCACCGACGTGGCCGCCCGCGGCCTGGACGTCGAGGACGTCACCCACGTGGTGAACTACGAGTGCCCCGAGGACGACAAGGCGTACCTGCACCGGATCGGCCGGACCGGCCGGGCCGGACGGACCGGGGTGGCGGTCACCTTCGTCGACTGGCGCGACCTCCAGCGGTGGAAGATCATCAACGAGTCGCTGGGCCTGGGTCTGCCCGACCCGCCCGAGACCTACTCCACCTCCGAGCACCTGTTCACCGCCCTGGGCATCCCGCCCGAGGCCGGCAGCAGGCTGCCCCGGGCACAGCGTGACCGGGCGGGCCTGGAGGCCGAGGAGATCGAGGATCTGGGGGAAACCGGGCGCTCCCGCTCCCTCCCGGCGCGGCGCTCGCGCCGGCCCGGGTCCCGTGGCGGCCGACGCGGCGGCGCCGGGCGGGAGAGCGGGCCGCACGACGACGGGCGCGCTGACGGCGAGCGGGCGCCGGGACGGCGCGGCACCAGGATCCGCCGCCGGACCAGGGCAGGGCTGGCGCTCCCGGCCGAGACCGCCGACGCCGGCCACGGCCAGGACGGCGGCGGCGACACCGCCGCGGGCTCGCATCCCGGTGACGCCGACGCGGCCGCCACGGGCAACGGCCAGGCACCCGGTCAGCGGGCGAAGCGGCGCCGGCGGCGCAGCGGCGGGAGAAGGCAGGGACCGGCGCCGGGCGCCAGCCCCGAGGCGGTCTGAGCCGCCGCTCAGCCGTTTTCCCGGCTCCGGTGAGGTTTGTTCCCAGGATGGCTCGGTAGTCTGGCCGCCTGTGAGCACACCGAGGATGCTGCGGCTGCCCGAGGGGGTGCGCCGGGTAACGCTCGAGACCACCCGTGGCCGCTTCGCGGCGCTCGAGGCTCTGCCCGCGGCCGGGCTGGCCGAGCGCCAGCCCGCGCTGCTGATCCCCGGGTACACCGGCAGCAAAGAAGACTTCCTGCCGGTGCTGGGCCCGCTGGCGCGGGCGGGCCGGCGCGTGACCGCCATCGACATGCGCGGGCAGTACGAGAGCCCGGCCGCTGCCGACGCCGACGGGTACAGCCTTCCCGCGCTCGCCGCGGACGTGGCCCTGATCGCCGACTCGCTCGGTGCTCACCGGGGCGATGGCCACGACGGCCCGCCACCGCGGGGCACGCACATCCACCTGCTGGGCCATTCGTTCGGCGGCCTGGTGGCGCAGGACCTGCTGCTCGCCCAGGCGGCCCGGATCTGCTCGCTCACCTTGATGAGCTCCGGGCCCGGTGCGCTGACCGGTCCCCGGGCCGCGGTGCTCCGGGCCGTGCTGTCCGAGCTGGAGCCCTGCCCGCCCGGCGGGCTCGCCGCCGAGGTGAGACGGCTGTGGGACACCCAGCTCGGGCCGGCCGCGGTCGCGGACGAGGTGCCCGCCGAGATCATCGACTTCCTGCGCACCCGGATGCTGCGCAGCTGCCCCACCGGCCTGAGGTCGATGGGGCAGGGCCTGCTGTGCTGCCCGGACCGGACCCCGGCCCTGGCCGCCCTGGGCGCCCCGCTGCTGGTGCTCTACGGCGAGAACGACGACGCCTGGGCGCCATCGATCCAGGACGAGATGGCCCGCCGGCTGGGTGCCCAGCGGGTGTGCATCCCCGGGGCGGCGCACTCGCCCGCCGTGGAGGCACCCGAGACCGTCGCCAGCACCCTCACCACGTTCTGGAACTCGGTGGAAGCCAGCCAGGGACGCCGCCGGTAGTCAGTGTTCCGCGAGCCCGTCCCATGGCTGGCGGGGGGCGCTGGCAGCCTCCCCCTCCGGGCACAGCTGCCGGTAGTCGCACCAGCCGCAGGCCGGGCCGGGCCGGGGCGGGAAGACGCCGTCCACCTCCGCCGCGGCCAGGCCGCCCCGGAACCGCTCGTCGGCGTCCGCGCACTCGGCGGCGATGTCCTCGGCACGCCCCACCTGCCTGGCGATGCCCTCGTCGGAGTGCTCCCACCGCAGCGTGCTGGCGGTCGGCAGGTGATGCAGCTCCACCCGGCGGCAGACCGCGTGGAACATCCGCCCCGCCGCCAGCGCGTACAGCGCCAGCGGCAGCGAGGTCCGGGCGTCGTCCTGGGTCAGCGGGCGGCGGCCCGTCTTGTAGTCCACCACCGCCAGTTCCCGGTCACCGCCCTGCCCGCGGCGCTCGTCCAGCCGGTCGATCCGGCCCGACAGCACGATCTGCCCGGTCCTGGCCCCCACCGTGCGTTCCACACCCAGCGGCTCGGTGGCCGGGTCGAGCGTCGCGGTGTACCGCTCCACCATGCGGCGAGCGCCCTGCCGGCATTGCGCCGACTGCGCATCGCTGGCGTAGCCCTGGTCGATCCAGCCGCTGTCCAGCAGGTCACCGCCGGCGGTGACGGTGCGCCCGGCGAGCGGCAGCCGCCACCACCCGGCCAGCGCGTTGTGCACGCTGGCGCCGAGACTGTTGTGCGCCCACGGCGGCCCCTTGGGCGCTGGCGGGCGGTCGAGATAGGTCATCCGGTACCGGCGCGGGCAGTCCAGCCAGCTGGACAGCCGGGTCGGCGTGCACGGGTAGAGCCGTCGCGGCATCCCTGCCAGGGTGGGCTGCTCCATCGCTGTCCTAGGCCGTGTCTCGTGGATCCATGCCGTCGCGAGCGGCCTAGGCCGGCGGATCGCCGACCTGCGGGCCAGCGACCACCCACGAGTCGAACCGCCTGCCCGCCGTCTCGACCGTGACCTCCTCGCCGTGGCCCGGCAGCACCCTGGTCTGCTCCGGCAGCGTCAGCAGCTCCTGCCCGATCGCGCTGAGCTGGCCGGGAAAGTCGGGGTACGCACCGGCGTGCGGGGCCGGCCCGGTGGCCAGCAGCGCGTCACCGGAGAACACCACCCCTAGCTGCTCGCAGTAGAGGCTGACCGAGCCCGGGCTGTGGCCGGGGGTGAGGAGCACCTCGAGCACGACGCCGGCGACCTCGAACACTCCGCCCTCCTCCATCTCGATATCCGGCTCCCTGCCGAGGTGGGCCTCCCGCCATGCCAGCACGTCCCGGCGGTGCAGCGCCACCGGGGCCTCGTCGCGCCCGGCGACCTCCAGTGCCGCCGCCACATGCCCCGGATGGCCGTGGGTGCAGATCACCGCGATGATCTCCCGGTCGGAGGCGGCTGCCAGCACCGCCTCCGCGTCGCTGCCCGGGTCCACCACGATCACCTCCTCGCCGTCCCCCACCAGCCAGGTGTTGCAGCCGGAGCCGTTCCGCGGCGCCACCCGGTCGATCCGCGCGTCCATCGGTGTTGCTCCCTTCCTGGGGTCAATTCTGCTCGCCGGCACCGACAGCACCGGCCGCGAGCGACATCAGCCGCTCGTACTCCGCTGGCGCGATGGTCTCGCATCCGAGCCGGTGGCCGGTCAGGCGCCCGTGATCGTCGCTCCCGCCGGAGGAAACCAGGCCGAGGGCGGCGGCGAGGGCGGCCAGCCGCCGCCGGGTAGCGACATCGTGGTCCGGGTGGGCGACCTCCAGGCCGCCCAGGCCCGCCTGGGCCAGCCGCTCCACGGCCTCGTCACCGATCAGCCACCCCCGCTGGGCCGCACCGGGGTGGGCGAGCACGCTCACCCCTCCCGCCGAGGTGACCAGGCGGATCGCCTCCTCCGGGTCGAGGGCGTACCTGCTGACGTAGGCGCGGCCGCCCGGGCCGATCCAGTCCGGGGTGAACGCCTGGTCCGGGCTGGCGATGGCGCCCGCGTCCACCATCGCGCGGGCGATGTGCGGGCGGCCCACCACGCCATCGCCGGCGATGGCCGCCACCTGCTCCCAGGTGACGTCCACGCCGAGCTCGCGCAGCCTGGCCACCATCTCCCGGCCGCGGCGCAGCCGGTCCGTGCTGATCGCCTGGCGCTGCGCCGCCAGCCCGGTGTGTGCCGGGTCGACGTGGTAGGCGAGCAGGTGCAGGCTGTGGCCATCCAGGCGGCAGGACAGCTCCATGCCGGGCACCAGCGCCAGGCCGGGCGGGAGCGCCAGGCGGGCCGCGTCAAGGCCGGCCAGCGTGTCGTGGTCGGTGAGCGCGATCACGTCCAGGCCCGCGGCTCGGGCGCGGCGCATCACCTCGGCGGGCGGATCGGTGCCGTCCGAGGCGTTGCTGTGCGAGTGCATATCGATGCGCACGAGCGCTCATCGTAGGGGCAGCCGCAGACAGATGGGGACCAGCCGGGCAGGCACCGGGACCAGCCGGGCAGGCACCGGGACCAGCCGGGCAGCCGCGTGAGACCGGCGGCGCTAGCTGGGCAGGCGCGGTGAGGCGGCGCCGAACGGCAGGTCCAGGTTCTGGCCGGGATCACGCAGGTCACGTAGGGGCAGCGGCTCCACGAGCAGGACCCCGGCGGTGTCGGGCCACAGCAGCACCCACAGCCAGTTCCCCAGCATCTCCCCGGCGAAGGCGGCCCGGTCCGGCGCGTCCACGTGCCAGAGCGGGAAGTCACGATTCTCGTAACGGACGAAGGCGTGCGGCGCCCCGGTCGCGAAACCCTCGCCGGGATCGGGCCCGGACAGGCCCGCCAGCCAGGCGCCGAGGCCCACCCCCATCTCCTCGGAGACCAGCAGCATCTCACCGAGCCCGCCCATCGGATTCGGCCCGGACAGGGCGACCACGCAGGCACGCGTCCCGTCCCGGTCATCCCCGGCGCCAGCGAAACCGGTGACCAGCCAGCCGTCCGGCAGCGGCCACGGCAGCCAGACCGGCAGCACGACGTCGCGCAGCAGTCCCTGCAGCCCTTCCGGCACCGGGCGGTAGGCCGGCCGCAGCGGGTACACCACGCCGTGCAGCTGACACTGCCAGCCGCTCGACCACGCGCTCGGCGCGCTCACGGGACCGCCGCAGCGCGGGCACATGGGAGCGGCCTTCATGGACACCGACGCTGACCGCTTCGCGGGCGCCCGTCAAGTACCCGGTGGGCTGGCGACGGGATACTTGCTGCATGCCGGCACAAAAAATCCGGTGTGTGGGCGCCATCGTCACCGACGGCAGCGGACGGCTGCTGCTGGTCAGGAGGGGGCACGCGCCAGAGGCGGGCCGCTGGTCGCTGCCGGGTGGCCGGGTCGAGCCGGGCGAGAGCGACTCGCAGGCCGTGGTGCGGGAGGTGCACGAGGAAACCGGGCTGTGGGTGGAGCCGGGCGCGCTGGTGGGCGCGGTCGAGCGGCCCGGGCCGGGCGGGGCGGTGTTCGACATCTATGACTATGCGGCCAGCGTCAGCGGCGGGCTGCTCCTGCCCGGCGACGATGCCGCCGATGTCCGGTGGGTGCATCCCCGTGATCTTGATCAGCTAACTCTGACCAGTGGGCTGGCCCGGACCCTCGCCGGCTGGGGCGTCCTCGGCTGAGGTCATAGCCACCGGCGGCTCGAAGCGCTGCGACCGGCGCAGCCCCGCCGCGCGCCCGTTCGCGGCCGCCACCAGCGCCAGCTTCCGCGAGGCCTCGTCGATCATCTCGTCGCCGAGCATGACGGCGCCGCGATGCTCTGCCGAGGTGTAGTAGCGGTAGGCGTCGATGACGAGCTCGGCGCGCTCGTAGTCCTCCTGGCTGGGCGAGAAGGCCTGGTTGACGACGTCGATCTGGGACGGGTGCAGCACCCATTTGCCGTCGTAGCCGAGCGCGGCCGTGCTGGCGGCGGCCTCGGCCAGGCCGTCCAGGTCGCCGATCGCCAGGTACGGCCCGTCGATGGCCGCGAGCCCGTGACCGCGCGCGGCCACCAGGATCCGCAGCAGCGGGTAGTGAAAGGCGTCCGCGCCCAGGTACCCGGCGGGCTGCGCCCCCACCCGCTGCGAGCGCATGCCGATGCTGGCCATGAAATCGGCCGGGCCGAACACCAGCGCCCGCAGCCGGGGCGAGGCGCCCGCGATCTCGTCCACCCTCGCCAGCCCCCGCGCGTCCTCGATCTGCGCCTCGATGCCGATCCGGCCTGCCGCGTCACCGGTGTCCTGCTCGATCTGGCCCAGCAGCAGGTCCAGCCATACCACGTGACCGGGGCCGGTGACCTTGGGCAGCACGATGGCGTCCAGGCCGCGCCCGGCGGCGGTGACCACCTCGATCACGTCGCGGTAGGCCCACCGGGTGGTGGCGTCGTTGATCCTGACCGCCATCAGCCTGCCGTCCCAGCCGCCGGCGTTCAGCGCGGCAGCGACGTTGCGCCGGGCCGCCTCCTTGGCCGCCGGGGCGACCGCATCCTCCAGATCGAGGAAGATCTCATCGGCGGCCAGGCCGTGGGCCTTGTCCAGGAACCTCTGGCTGCTGCCCGGCACCGCCAGGCAGGAGCGCCGGGCACGGTACTCCTGCGCCACTTCTTCCGGCCTCCCGCTTTCCCGTGGCACCCTGAGCTACGTGAGCGAGACCCCACCCGGCCCGCAGCCGCCGCTCGCTCTTATCGCGGAGGCTACCAAGCGGGCCGGCCACATCTGGATCGCCACCGGTGGGCAGGACCGTCCCCGTCCCGCCTGGCACATCTGGCGGGCCGGGCAGGGGCCGGAGGCCGGGCCGGGGCTGGCAGCCGGGCCGGGGCTGGCAGCCGGGCCGGGGCTGGCAGCCGGGCCCGGACCGGAGCCACCTGGCGCCGCCTACGTGGTGACCGGGCCGGGCGAGCAGCCGCTGCCGGGGCTGGCCGGCGCCGTCCGGGTTACCGTCACCGTCGCTGGCAGCCAGATCCACGGCGGCTTGCTGACCTGGACCGCGGCCGTCAGCCAGGTGGAGCCCGGCTCCGGGGAGTGGGACGAGGTGATCGGCCCGCTGGTGGCCGGCCGGCTCAACGCGGTGCTGGCGGAGGGAGAGTCCTCGCCCGCCGGCCGCTGGGCGCGGTCCGGAGCCGTGTTCCGGCTCGCCCCGGTGCCTGGTGACGCCGTGACCGACGGCACAGCACCCGGCCACACAGCACCAGACCACACAGCACCAGACCACACAGCGCCCGGCCACACAGCGGCACCGAACTCTCGCACCCTGTTATCTGCGGCGTCGCCTGCCGTTCACCCAAGGAGCCGTCTGGCCGGCCATCGTCGGCGTCGCCGTATCACCAGTGTCACAGCCACCTCGTGGAGGTTTCCTGATGCACAGGTATTTCCGCAGTGCGCTCGCCGTGGCAGCCGCCGGCGGGCTCTGCCTGGCCGGGGGTGCGGCCGCGCTCGCAGCCCCCGCGTTCGGCGCTCCCGCCCCGCAGCATGCGCAGGGCGGCGGCACCGCGACCCCGATCAAGCATCTCGTGGTGATCTTCCAGGAGAACGTCAGCTTCGATCACTACTTCGGCACCTACCCCCATGCCGCCAACACCGACGGGAACCCTTTCCACGCCTTAGCGGCAACGCCGAGCGTGAACGGACTGACACCGGCGCTGCTGACCAGCAACCCCAACTCCGCGAACCCCCAGCGGCTGACCCCGGCGCAGGCCCTGACCTGTGACCAGGACCATGCCTACACCGCCGAGCAGCAGGCGGCTGACGCCGGCCTGATGGACAAGTTCGTGGAGTTCACCAACAACAGCGACTGCTCGCCGCCGGAGTTCTCGGCGCCCGGGCTGGTCATGGACTACTACGACGGCAACACCGTGACCGCGCTGTGGAACTACGCGCAGCACTACGCGATGAGCGACAACTTCTACGACACCGAGTTCGGGCCGTCCACCCCCGGGGCGCTCGACCTCATCTCCGGCCAGACCTACGGCGGGACCGCGCTGAACACGGCCGGCCAGGTGGTGTCCGACCCGAGCGTCATCGGCTCAGCCAACTCCGCGGGCACCGGCACCGTCTACAGCGACGGCGACCCCTACTACGACGGCTGCTCCAGCCACAGCGGCCCGACGATCGCCATGACCGGGCAGAACATCGGTGACCTGCTCAACGCCAAGGGCGTCACCTGGGGCTGGTTCGAGGGCGGCTTCGCCCCCACCAGCACCACCGCCAGCGGCACGCCGGTCTGCGGCTCCAGCCACACCAACATCGGCGGCGCGGCGGTCACCGACTACATCCCGCACCACGAGCCGTTCCAGTACTACAAGTCCACCGCCAACCCCGACCACACGCCCCCGGCCAGCCTGGCCGAGGTGGGGCGGGACGGCCAGGCCAACCACCAGTACGACCTGAGCTGGTTCTACAAGGCGCTGGACGGCGGGAACCTGCCCGCGGTGAGCTTCCTCAAGGCCGCCGCCTACCAGGACGGCCACGCCGGCTACTCCGACCCGATCGACGAGCAGCACTTCCTGGTGAAGACGATCGACGCGATCCAGCGCTCCCCGTACTGGCGGGACACCGCGATCATGATCACCTATGACGACTCGGACGGCTGGTACGACCACGTGATGCCGCCGATCATCAACTCCTCCGCCGACCCGGCCACCGACGCGCTCAACGGCCCCGGGGTCTGCGGGCACGGCACCCCGCTCGGCGGGCACCAGGACCGGTGCGGTTACGGCCAGCGGCTGCCGTTCCTGCTCATCTCGCCGTACGCCAGGACCGACTACGTCAGCGGGTCGCTCGCCGACCAGACCTCGATCCTGGCCTTCATCGAGGACAACTGGCTGGGCGGGGAGCGGACCGGCAACTCCTCCTTCGACAACCTGGCCGGCTCGCTGGATGACATGTTCAGCTGGGACCACCCCAGCTTGGCGCCGTACCTGCTGAACCCGGTCACGGGTGAACCCACTCGATGACCGCCGCGTGACTACGGGTGTAGGGAGGAACGGGCAGTCGTTCCTCCCTTACACCGTCAGCACGAGGGCCGGAGCCGATTAGCATGAACTCATGAGTCAGTCAGCACTCACCCCACCGCCCACCGGGGAGCAGGTGACCGCGGCGCTGGCGCGGGTCAACGACCCCGAGATCCGGCGGCCGATCACCGAGCTGGGCATGGTGAAGAGCGTCGACATCGCCCCTGACGGCGCGGTCAGGGTTGAGGTATATCTCACAGTCGCCGGCTGCCCGCTGCGCGACACCATCACCCGTGAGGTCACCGCCGCCGTCGCCGAGGTGCCCGGCGTGACCGGGGTGGCGGTGGCGCTGGACGTGATGAGCGAGGAGCAGCGCCGTGAGCTGCAGACCCGGCTCCGCGGTGGCCGCGTCGAGCGGGAGATCCCGTTCGCCCAGCCGTCCTCGCTCACCCAGGTGTACGCGATCGCCAGCGGCAAGGGCGGGGTCGGCAAGTCGTCGGTGACGGTGAACCTGGCCGCCGCGCTCGCCGCCTCGGGCCAGAAGGTCGGCGTGCTCGACGCCGACATCTACGGGCACTCGGTGCCCCGCATGCTGGGCGTGACCGGCCGGCCCACCCAGGTCGAGCAGATGATCATGCCGCCCGTCGCCCACGATGTGAAGGTCATCTCGATCGGCATGTTCACCTCGGGCAACACACCTGTGGTGTGGCGCGGGCCGATGCTCCACCGCGCGCTGCAGCAGTTCCTCGCCGACGTGTACTGGGGCGACCTGGACGTGCTGCTCATGGACCTCCCGCCGGGCACCGGCGACATCGCGCTCTCGGTGGCGCAGCTGCTGCCGGGCGCCGAGCTGATCGTGGTCACCACCCCGCAGATCGCTTCCTCGGAGGTGGCCGAGCGGGCCGGCGCGATCGCCGCGCAGACCCATCAGCGCGTGGCCGGGGTGATCGAGAACATGTCCGGGCTGCCCTGCCCGCACTGCGGCGAGACCGTCGACGTGTTCGGGTCCGGCGGCGGCGAGGCGGTCGCGGCCGCGCTGACCCGGTTGACCGGCGCCCCGGTGCCCCTGCTCGGCAAGGTGCCGATCGACGTGCGGCTGCGCGAGGGCGGGGACAAGGGCGTCCCGCTGGTGCTCAGCGACCCCGGGGCCGGCGTGTCGCAGCAGCTCACCGAGATCGCGGACGTCCTGGCGGGCCGGAGCCGGGGCCTGGCGGGCCGGCGGCTCGGCCTGTCGCCGGTGTGACCAGGGCCGGCCGCCGCCGGTGTAACGCTCAGGTCGCCTCGCTGTCGTAAGGCGGGTTCTCCCCCGGCGCGAGGCCGCCCGGCAGGGGTGCCACCGCCTCGGCGTCGGCCGTCGGTATGTCGGGCGGCTCGGTGAAGTCCTCGAAGCCGTCCATCAGGTGCTTGCGCACGAAGTTCTTCGGGTGCAGGTCGGTGACGTCGAAGTCGGCGAAGTCGGGGCCCAGGCCCTCGCGCAGCTCGTCCGTGGCCCCCTGCGCCAGCCGCCGCAGCTCACGCAGGGTGCGGCCCGCCTGTGACGCGATCCGGGGCAGCTGATCCGGGCCGAAGATCACGATGGCGAGTACGGCGAGCACCAGCAGCTTGGTGATGGACAGGTCGAACACGGGCGGTTCTCCCGAGGGCGTGTCGGCCCCCTCTGGGGCGTGGTCCTCCCACTGTAGCCCTTGCCGAACCGGGTCACGGACCCGTCGATCAAGGGCTCACCCAGGACAGCAGCCGGTGCAGGCCGTGCTTCATCCGGCTCAGCCAGCCCGGGCCGTCGTCGTGCGGCAGGGCCACCACCACCTGGCCGACCGTCTGCTGGGGAGCGGCGGCGATGAGCGTGTACACGAAGCCGCCCGCGGACCAGGCGAAGCACAGGTCATCGGGGTCGTCCGCGAACACCTTGTGGCCCTCCAGCGCCACCTGCGACCACCCGCTGAGCCTGGCCGGCAGGTGGCCGCGCTGGACGAAGACCGAGACCACCGAGAGCCCGTCCGAGTAGTCCAGGTCCACCACCGGGCCGGACGACGTGCTGGTCTCCTTGGCGCCGATCAGCGTGAGGTTGCCGGGCAGCGGCCCCGGCAGTGGCCAGCCGCCGGCCCGCAGCCGCGCCAGCTGGCCCGGCGCGAGCGTGGTGCGCCAGGCCCGGGCCACCGCGGCCGGCTCGCCGCTCACCGCGCCGCGCCCGATGCTCACCTCGGCGAACGCGATGTTGCTGATCAGGTGGGCCCGGGCATCGAACATTTCCCTGCGCAACGGCAGGCTGGTGGCACTGTCCAGCCAGAACCAGGCGGCCAGGCCGCCAGCCCGGCGCCGCACGGTGACGATGCGGGCGGGCCGGCCCGCCACCTGGCCCCGCCCGGCCGCTGCTATCACATAGTTCGCGGCCAGCAGCGACACCAGCCGGGTGCTCATGGTCAGCACCCCGGCCTCGTCCAGGTTCGGGCCGCCGGAGCCCGCGAGCGGGACGGGCTGGTGCGGCTGGTCCGGCCAGCCCGTCGTTGTCCCGGGCGCCCGGGTCAGCGCCTGGCCGCCCGGCTGATGCCAGACCTCGACCATCGACATGTCCCCGCCCCCAGGGCCCCACCAGGCCATCTCCACCCCCTGGTAGGAGATGGAACGGGAGGCCTGGGCGGCCTGGCTGAGCAGCTTGAGGCCAGCCGCCTGGGCAGGATCGCCCGGGCCGGGCCGGCCGGCCGACGGCCGCTGCGCCGCCGCTTCGGTGGCCACCGGGCCGCGCCCGGACACGAGCGCGACCCCGGACATGACCAGCCCGACCACCACCGCCGTGGTGATGAGCCGCAGCGCTGCCGGGTCGGTGCCCGGTGACATGCTGCCGGCCGGCCAGGATCGGAACTCCATCAGCGGCTCACGGGACAGTGCTGAGGACGGGCGAGGGCGTGCCAGCCGGCTGGACAGGCACCTGGCCGGTGGTGATCGCATGCTGCACCATGAAGACGTCGACCGCCGGGACGATCCTCGGGCCGGGCGGCCGGTCACCGCCGGCCAGGAACACCGCCGCGGCCAGGCCCAGCCCCGCGGTGGCCAGCCCGGCAGCCACCAGCGACCAGGCGTGACGGCGCTGGCCCGCCGCTGGCAGCCAGCCCGGCCAATGCGCCGCCCGCATGGCCCAGCGGCCCGTCTGCTCCTCCCCGGCGGCCGGGGCCAGCGCGAGCAGCCGCCAGGTCAGCGCGTCAGCGGCCGCGGCCTCGCCCAGGGTGTGCATCCGCCGCTTGAGCATCCGCAGCGCCGCGGCTTCCGTGCGGCACTCCTCGCACTTGGCCAGGTGGGCCAGCACCCGCTCTCGTTGCGCATCGTTCAGCTCGCCGTCAATGAGCGCGGACAGGCGCTCCCCGAGGTGCCGCCTCATGACCGTGCGCCCAGCGTCGCGGCGGGGGCCCCCGGGTGGCGGGGGCGGCGGTGGCCGAGCGCCGTCCGGAGCTGGGCCCGGCCGCGGTGGATGCGGCTGCGCACCGTCCCCAGCTTCACCCCGAGGGTGGCGGCGATCTCCTCGTAGGACAGGCCCTCGATGTCGCACAGCACGACGGCCGCCCGGTACTCCGGTGCCAGCGCCTCCAGCGCCTGCTGCACGTCGGTGTCGAGGTGACGGGCGTCGAACGCCTGGGCGGGCGTGGGCTCGTCGTCGCGCAGCAGCCCCACCGCCTGATCGCCAAGCCCCTCGAACCGGATCCGCTGCCGGCGCCGGGCCATGTCGAGGAACAGGTTGGTGGTGATCCGGTGCAGCCAGCCCTCGAAGGTGCCCGGGGTGTATCCGGGGAGTGAGCGGAAGACCCGCACGAAGACCTCCTGGGTGAGGTCCTCGGCGTCGTGCATGTTGCCGGTGAGCCGGTAGGCGAGCCGGTACACCCGCGCCGAGTGCTGGCGGACCAGATCATCCCAGCTCGGGGGCGTCCATTCCGGCGTGCCGCTCTCGGCCGGTGCCACGGCCGGGGCCTCGCCCTGCCGCCCGTTCCTGCCTGGTGCGGCGATCGTGGCCGCTGCCGTGGCCACGGCCGGCGTCACGGTCTTGGCCGCTCCGGCTTCGCCCACTTCCCGTGCTCCTTAGCACCGTCGCCTGCGCACAGAACCATCATGAGCCCGCTCCAGATTGAACGTGTCGACGGCCCCACTGGTTCCCGCGTCACGGCCTGTGACGATAGGCTTTCCGCCCTGGGTAGATCCCGATCCACCGGAGGGGGGCACCGTGAGTACCGAGGCTACCGCGGCCTTTGTCGAGGAGTTCCTCCCCGAGGACGAGCCTTTGCTCTCGGCCCGCCGCAGCGCCGCGCAGGTGGGCGGCGCCCCCCCGGTGAGCCCCGCGGCAGGCGCCACGCTGCGCTTCATCGCCGCCGCCCTGGCCGCCAAGGCGGTGGTGGAGATCGGCACCGGCTGCGGGACCTCCGGCATCTGGCTGCTCCGCGGCATGCGCCGCGACGGCGTGCTCACCAGCGTGGACGTCGAGCCCGAGCATCAGCGGCTGGCGCGCAAGGCATTCACCGAGGCCGGGTTCGCCAGCAACCGCTTCCGGCTCATCAGCGGCCGGGCCGCCGGCGTGCTGCCCCGCCTCACCGACGGTGGCTACGACCTGGTGTTCTGCGATGCGGACAAGCACGAGTACCCGGACTACCTGACCGCCGCGCTGCGGCTGCTGCGGCCCGGCGGGGTGGTGGTGTTCGACAACGCGCTCTGGGACGGCAAGGTCGCCGACCCCAGCCAGACCGACCCGGAAACGGCGGCGATCAGGGAGGTGGCCGAGCAGGTCCGGCAGGATGAGCGGCTGGTGCCGCTACTGCTGCCGGTCGGGGACGGCGTGCTGGCCGCCGTCAAGCGCGGCTAGCGGCCCGGCCAGCCACGCCAGCAGCAGCCGGGTGCCGTAACCGGTCCCGCCCTTGGTGTTCTCCCCCTCGTCAGCGGCTGACCGGGCCGCGCCAGCGATGTCCAGGTGGGCCCAGGACCGCCCGCCGGTGAACTCGCGCAGGAACAGGGCCGCGTCGATCGATCCGGCCCGCGGCCGGCTCCCGTGCGGCACGTTGGCCAGGTCCGCGACCGGGGAGTCGAGCGCGTCGGAGTAGTCGTCCACCAGCGGCATCCGCCACAGGGCATCCCCGCTGGCGCGGCCCGCCGCGAGCAGATCCGCCGCCAGCCGCTCGTCGCTGGCGTACAGCGCGCCCATCTGGGTCCCGAGCGCCACCCGGACCGCCCCGGTCAGCGTGGCGATGTCCACCATGGCATCGGGCCGCAGCTCCGCGTCGGCGTAGGCGAGCGCGTCGGCCAGCACCAGGCGCCCTTCCGCGTCGGTGTTCAGCACCTCCACCGTGCGGCCGCCGAAGTGCGTGATGACATCCCCCGGCCGCAGCGCCGATCCGGACGGCATGTTCTCCGCCGCGGCCACCAGCCCGGTCACCCGCGAGCGGACCCCGAGCCGGCCCAGCGCGGACATGACCGCGATCACCGCCGCGCCGCCGGCCATGTCGGTCTTCATCAGCTTCATGCCGTCGGCCGGCTTGAGCGACAGCCCGCCGCTGTCGAACGTGATGCCCTTGCCGGCCAGCACCACGTGCTGTTCCCAGTGGTCCGGCTGGTAGCCGAGCTCGATCAGGCACGGCGGGCGGGCCGACCCCGCACCCACCGCCAGCAGGCCGCCGAACCCGCGGGCGGCGAGTTCCCCGGCATCCCAGACCCGCGCCGTGAGCCCGCACCCGGTGGCCATCGCCACCGCCTGATCCGCCAGCCACCGCGGGGACTTGCGCCCTGACGGCGTGTTGGTGAGGTCACGGGCAAGCGCCACCGCATCCGCCACCGCCCTGGCCGCCGCGAGCACGCCGGCCTGCCCGTCCGGGCCGGCCACCAGCAGGCGCACCTCCCCCGGTGGGTCATCCGGGCCGGCCTCGTCCCGCTTCTGTGACCACCGGTAGGAGCCGAGGAGCAGTCCCACCGTGAAGGCGTGCACCGCCTCGGCGGGCTTCCCGCACACGGCGGAGGTGACCAGGGTCCGGCCGGGCGCCACCCTGCGGCCCACGGCCGCGCCCGCCTTGCGCATCGCGGCCGGTGACTCGTTGCCCAGCCCGAGGAAAAGGAACGGGCCGGGGCCGTCCGGGCCGATCACCACGCTGGTGAGATCACCGGCGTCGCCGCCGGCCTCGCAGCGGGCGACCACCTCGGCCGCGGGCGCGCCGAGGTAGGGGTCGATTCCCGCCGCATCAGCGCCCTGGACCGGCACCACGACCGGCCCGGGGGTGCCGGATGTGTCCTGGGCGCCGCTGCCCAGCCCGGCAAGGTAGCTGGCCAGCGGCCGGGGGCCAACGGCGGCGACCGCGGTCAGCCGGGTGTCGATCGGCAAGGTTCAGCCGGTGGCGGACTTGAGCGCTTCAGAGAGCTGAGCCGCTTCGTCAGCCGACAATTCGACCACAAGCCTGCCACCGCCCTCGAGCGGTACGCGCATCACGATGCCGCGGCCTTCCTTTGTGACCTCGAGCGGGCCATCACCCGTCCGCGGCTTCATCGCCGCCATCCTGCATCCCCTTCCTGCCGGGAGCCGCATGAGACCTCTCCGAGGCCCGCCACCGACTCACCGGCGACTGCGGCGAGTGCGGCCGATTCACAGCCGTATCGATCAGTAGATCTATTATCCAGGGTTCGGGCCCCAGATGGGAATGATCAGCACCGCTGGCAGCGGCAAGATAGCGGCCGGGCCAGCGCGGCCCGCTCGTGGATGAACCGCACGGCGGAGGAGGAGACGACAGTGGAGCTGCCGGCGGATGTCCTGCCGCGGTGAACGCGCGATCGGCCCTGTTCGACCTGTACGGTGACCATCTGCGCACCCGCGGTGCGCAGGCGCCGGTCGCCTCGCTGGTGCGGCTGCTCGCCCCGCTGGGGATCGCCGCGCCCGCGGTCAGGACCGCGGTCTCCCGGATGGTCCGGCAGGGGTGGCTGGCCCCGGTCAGGCTGGACGGCGGCCCCGGCTACGCGCTCACCGCGCGGGCCAGCCGGCGGCTGGACGAGGCGGCCGAGCGCATCTACCGCCACGGCGACCCGCAGTGGGACGGCCAGTGGCATGTGCTGGTGATGGAGCGGGTCAGGGACCGGGCACGCCGGGAGCGGGTCCGTGCCGCCCTGCACTACCTCGGGTACGCGCCGCTTGACGGCGCGACCTGGATCAGCCCACGCGCCTCGGTCGAGCTCGATGCGCTGCTGGTGACGGAGGGACTGCGCGCGGAGCGCTTCCATGCCGGTTACACCGGTGACCCGCACGGCCTGCTGGAGCGGGCATGGGATCTCGACGGGCTGGCCCGTGCCTACCGGCGCTGGCTGGTCACGGCCGGCGAGCTGATCGCCCAGGTGGGCCCCGACGCGGCCGACGAGGTGGTTTTCGCGCTGCGCAGCAGGCTGGTCCACGAGTGGCGCAAGTTCCTGTTCTCCGATCCCGGGCTGCCCGCTGTCCTGCTCCCGGCCCGCTGGCCCGGGCATGAGGCAGCGGACCTCTTCCACGCCGAGTCGGCGCGGCTGCTGCCGGCCGCGTCCCGGTTCGTGGACGGCTGCCTGCTGGCAGAGGCACCCGCCCAGGGCGTGTCCCGTAGATCTTGGCCGTCGCGAGCGGCGCCATGAAGGGGGAAGGGGAGGCGGGTGGGGGATCGCAAGGCGGAGGAGGAGACGATAGTGGAGCCATCGGCGACGACGGCAACGCCGCGAGACGCCCGTCCGGGGGCCGCGCAGCAGGCTGAAGATCTATGGGACATGCCCTAGTAGCCCCCGTCGGCCCCGACGCCCCCGTCGCCCTCGTCGCTGTCCATCTCCTCGCACAGGCTCACGATGCGCTCGGCCGTGTCTTCCAGGTCGGTCAGGGTCCGCTGCTCGTAGATACCGTTCCTGGCCCGCCACAGGATCCCGTTGGGCAGGCACCACACGGTCAGCCCGCGCCGCACCGAGAGCACCGAGATGCCCTTGCCCCTCTCACCGGCGCGCAGGATGTGCTCGCCGAGCCCACGGCCGGCCAGCATGATTTCCAGCTGGCGGGATGACTGGCAGGGGAGCGGCGTGGCGCGCTTGAGCCGGGCGGGCACGCACTCGGCGGGCACCGGCTGGGCGAACCATACGGCCTTGCCCGGGACCTGCCACTGGCCCAGCCGGGAACGGCTCAGGTGGTAGCCCCAGTGCCCATCGGACAAGCCGGCGACCACCTGCAGGCCGCGGCCGTCAACCGCCTCGGGCCCGGCGCCGCCGGGCGCGGGCGGTGACCCGCACTTCCAGCCGGCCAGCGAATCGAACGCCTTGCAGACCAGTTCCCACCGGCCAGCGGCGCAGCGCAGATAGAGCCACAGCTCCGGGCCACCGGCAACCGGCGCCGGGACCGTGCCCTCGAACTGGACGTTCTCCTGGGCGTACAGCGTGTTCGAGGCCAGCTCGCTGGCCATCGTCATGCCGTCATAGACCAGGCCGTCCGGCAGGCCGAGGCCGGATGCCGCGTCACGGAACAGCTGCCTGGCCTCGCGTGCGCAGGTGGCTTCGAGGGACAGTGGCCATGCGCAGCAGCCACCGGCCTCGAGCGAGGCTGTCCCGGCGAAGGAAAAGGCGGCCCCGGCGGCTGATGAGGCGGCCTCGGTCACTGGCGAGTCCTCCGCCTCCTGCCCTGTCTCCGGCTTCCTCTGCGCGGCGGGCCCTCCCCTCCAACGGTCCGCAGCGTTCGGGTCCACCGGAGCCGCCTCCACAAGTGGAAGTGAAGCTACGACGGGAAATTGTAACATGCTTCTCAGCCTTCGCGACTCGTAGATCTGTGAAGCGCCTTCGCGACTCGTAGATCTGTGAAACAGAGATTACGAGTTCTGTGACCCCGTTCGCAACGAGATCTGGCGATTACCTCTCACGAACCCCCTGCATGTGCGGGCCGGAGTACGTGTACAGTCACAGACGCGGCGGTTCTTTGCACCGCCGGGCCTCGAGACAGGCGAAATAAGAGAATCCCCCGGGTGGCGGCCCGGGGGATTCTCTTGCCACGCTACGGGGTTCACCCCGTATCGGCGGCCACACCAGGGTCGTAGCGCCCCATTCGGGCGTCCCCGAGGAAAACAGCGAATGCCGCCCGGGCGACGATATGGGCGCCGCCCTCGGGGCGCTTACTGTCACGGACCGCAATGACGCCGGGCAGGTTGGCGGCCACCTCCACGCAACCGCCGTTCTGATGGCTGCGGCGGGCCTTCCGCCAGATGGCTTGAGACAGGTCAGTCATGGATCACTCCAGTTGGTCAGCGAGTTGCCTGAGATAGATCGCGGTGTCGGATGGTTCCAGCGCGCCATCGACCGCTTTTTCGAACGATTGGACGTACCTGCTAACCTGGTCAGGCTCGCTCACCTCCACGACCGCGAAGTCGGTTTCGGTGAAGGCGATGCTCGGCTCCCCCTCGTCAAAGTCGAAGATGTTGATCGCCGAGCTGAGGCCCGGCGGCGGCCCGTCGGTGAACCGCTGGATGCGCAGATCAGTGTTGGGGCGGCGGCTCATGTCGACCAGGTGCTCGATCTGGTCGCGCCGCTCCGACCGCGTGCCCCACTGGTACCGCAGGGACGCCTCGGTGATGACGGCGGTCAGCATCGGGGCGGCGCCGCCGGGGCGGCCGGGGCGGCCGAGGATCTCCTGCCGGCGCGACCGGGTGTCCAGCATCCTGCGGCGCCAGGCCGGCGGCCGCGGCCCGATGCGGATGAAGGCCTCGGCATAGTCCTGTGTCTGCAGGAGCCCGGGCAGGACCAGTGGCATGAACACCCGGATCCGGCTGGCATCGTTCTCGAAGCCCGGGAACTCGTTCTCGAAGATGTCGGAGTAGTCGCGCCACCACGGCCGGGCGCGTGCCTGGATGGCCAGTTCCTCAAGCTGCTCCCGCTCGGCATCCTCGACCGCGTAGATGCGGAGCAGGTCGCGGATGTCGCTCATCTCGGGGCGCTTCCACTGGTTGGCCTCGAACCGGCCTACCTTGCCGCGGCCCCAGTTCAGCATGTCGCAGACATGGTTGGCGGTGTACCCGCTCTGGACGCGCAACTGCAGCAGACGCCGGGACAGCCGACGCTTGGCTACGGTGGCGCCATATGCCTCGTCACTCATTCCGGTCGCCTCCTTGACAGGACGGCACCAACAGTATAACGCTACTTAAGTTGTGAATCACAGATTTTTTTGTCTCTATCAGCGCTGCACATCTTGACTCGGTTGTCACGGCTGCCCCGCTGGTCACATCCAGATCATCCCCGAACCCGCCGTCATGGCGCCGGAGACGGCAGAATCTGTGGATCCGGCGCTGCCTTCCCGTTGGTCACGCCCGGGGTCTCCGGGCGCTGATGCCCCGATCGTGGCCCGGCGGATAGCCGGCACGAGCGCTGCACCCCTGCGGCCTTAGCCCACCGCGTCGTCGAACTCGCCTTTCCGGACTCCGTCCAGGAAGCACTCCCACTCGTAGCGGTCGTACACAAGGACCCTCCCCGCTGGGTCGCCAGCCACCCGCATCAGCACCCACTCGCCGGCAGCCCCGCCCAGCTGGCCGGTGAAGGCCACCTCGATGGCGCCGTCTCCCTCCCCCGAGCGCTGCCAGGACAGCGTCGCCGGGTCAATGCCGAGGGTCTCGACGGTCGGCTTACCGGTCACGGCGCCTCCGGCGGTCTCATGGCCGGCGCCCCACGCCGCAATAGATCATCCGCGACCCGTCGCTGTCGGCCAGATCCGGCGCCTCCGCACCCCACTCACCCACGTAGCAGATGCCGGGAGGAGCGCCGTCGTGCGGCGGCACCATCTCCACGTGCTCGAAAAAGCGCCCTACCTCGTCCCTGGACCGCACGTAGATGTTCTCCGTGGCCCTGGAGTACACATCCAGGCCCTCCTCGACCCCCCTGGGCGGGAGGCGGTCAGCCGTGATGTGGGACAGCACCAGGTAGCTGCCGGGCGCGAGCGCGGCCAGATACTGATCGACGATGCCCCAGGGATCCGACGCCGGCGCGACGAAGTGCATGACCGCCGTCATCAGCAGTGCGGTGGGCTCGCCGTCCTTGATCAGCGCGCGCACGTCCGGATGACCGAGGACCGCCGAGGGGTCGCGCAGGTCGGCGGTGACGATCGCGGCGGTCGTGGTGTCTGTCAGCAGCCCGGCCGAGAAGAGCGCCACCATCGGGTCGTTGTCCACGTACACCACCCGGGCGTCCGCGGCCACCGCCCGCACCACCTCGTGGGTGTTGCCCGCGGTGGGGAGACCTGACCCGATGTCGAGGAACTGACGGATCCCCCGCTCCGCCAGCCAGCGGGCGGCACGCTGGTGGAAGCTCCGGTTCGCCCAGGCCGCGTCCGGGAGGTCGGGCATGGCCGCGATGATCCGTTTCGCCGCCGCCCGGTCGGCCGGGAAGTTGTGCGTGCCGCCCAGGTAGTAGTCGTACAGCCGGGCCGGGCTCGGTATGGTCGGGTCCACCCCCGGTGGGACCGGCGGGTCCCCTGCCACGTCCTCGTCACCCGGCTTAGTGTTCACGGACATCTGGCCACCCCACAGTTGCTCTATCGGGACCCGTCGCTGTCAGCGCGCGAATGCCCATCATCCCCGATCACCAACGCGCCCAGCCGCCGGCTGGCCGCCCCTTAACCTCCGCAAGCGGCTGGCCGCCGTCCGGCCGGACTGACAGTCTGCCATCCCGCCCAGACGCCGGTCGCGACGGCGGGGCAGGCCCGGACGAGCGGAATCCACGCCCGGCTGCGCCGGTGGACCCATCGCCATGGCCCCTCCATCGCGGTGACTGCTCAGGGCACCCCCGCACGACTCGGCTGCGGACAGCTGCTTTCAGTTTCGCACGCTATGTGTGAATCGCGAACCGCTGGGCGCGTATCACGAACCAGCGTGTTCATGAATACGCCACCGGCGTCATGAATACGCGCCCCGGCGGAAGCAGCCGGCCAGGTGATCGTCCACCACACCGCATGCCTGCAGCGCAGCGTAGACCGTGACCGGGCCGGTGAAGGCGAAGCCGAGCCGCCGCAGTTCCCCGGCGCAGGCCTTGGACGCCGGTGTCCATGCCGGGATATCGGCTGTCGTGGCCGGCGCGCGGGCCGGTTCCTCCGCGTAACGCCACAGCAGCGCCGCCAGCCCGCCGGGGACCGCCAGCGTGGCCCTGGCGTTGCGGATGACCGCCTCGATCTTGGCCCGGTTGCGCACGATGCCGGCGTCCGCGAGCAGCCGTTCGGTGTCTTGCGCGCCGAAGGCCGCCACCGCCGCTGGGTCGAAGCCGTGGAAGGCGGCGCGGAAGTTCTCCCGCTTGCGCAAGATGATGAGCCACGACAGCCCCGACTGGAACGCCTCCAGCGAGAGCCGTTCGAACATCGCCGCGTCGTCTCTGACCGGGCGTCCCCACTCCTCGTCGTGATAGCTGAGGTAGTCGGCTGCGGACAGCGCCCACGGGCAGCGGGCGAGCCCGTCCGGCCCTGGTGCGGGACCCGATCCGGCCTCAGCCATCAGTCATCGTGGCCGAGATCGGGCAGCGGGGATCCGGGGGCCGGGCTGGCCTGGCCCGCGGGCCGGGGCGGGCTCGGGTCGGCGGGCCGGGACGGGCTGGGATCCGCGGGCCGGGACGGGCCCGGGTCGGCGGGCCGGGACGGGCTGGGCGGCTGCGCCGGGACCGCCGGCCGGTCGCCGGCCCTGGTGGCCCGCGTGCCGCCGGAGCCGGCCGGGACGCTGCCGGACCCCGCCGGGACGCTGCCGGACCCGGCCCGCGTGCCGCCCGAGTCGGCCCGCAGGCCGGCGAGTTCCCGGCGCAGTGTCGCGATCTCCACGTCTCGCGCGGTCAGCGAGCGCGCGATCATCCGCAGCGCGTCCTCGGTCGCCTGCACGTTGTATCCCCACAGGGACATCGGCGGCCGCAGCAAGGCCACATCCGTGGCGCTCACCTCGCCGAGCTCGATGGGCGCGGTGTCACTGGCGAAGGTCGCCATCTCGCCGACCCGCCCCAGGGCCGCCAGCACCACGCCAACCAGGATCGCGGCGGCCATCACCAACAGAACTACTGGCACAGTACGAATCGTGCCATGCTCACAGGGTGGTCAGGCACACCGAGCGCCGCGGCACGCCACGGCCGGCGTTGCTGCTGGGCGTCGGCACCGACCCGCAGCAGGCGGCGCGGGTGCGGGCCGAGGGCGCCGACCTGGTCGACGTCCGTACCGCGACCCCAGGCGCGCTCGCCGCGATCCGGGCCAGTCTGCCCGCCGCGGTGCTGTGGGCCGGCCCGGCGGGCGGCCGGGCGGACGCCGGCCAGCCAGCGGCCGAGCCGGTGGACGCCGACCAGCTGGCCGCAGCCGGCGCGACGGCACCGGACGGGCAGGTGCCGCTGGCCGCGGTGATCGCGACGGCCGCGGTATGCAGCTGGCTGGGCGCACCCCTCATCCGTTCCCGGCACACCCGGGCCGTGCGCCGCGCGATCGACATGACCGCGTCCATCGCTGGCAGCCGGCCCCCCTCCCGCGCCATCCGCGGGCTGGCCTGAGCAGCCGGGGAATCGCCGGGGAGCGGCCGGAGATCAGCTTTCCTGCCGCGCCGGAGTGCCCGGCGGCAACTGCGGGCCCAGCGGGCCGCCGTTGCGGTGGGCCGCGCGGATGATCCGCACCACGTCGTCGGCCCCGTCCGCGATGCACAGCAGATCCAGGTCGGCCGGGGAGATCTTGCCCTGGGCGGCCACCGTGTCGCGGATCCAGGACAGCAGGCCGGACCAGTAGGAGCTGCCGACCAGCACGATCGGGAACTTGGTGATCTTGCCGGTCTGGACCAGCGTGAGCGCCTCGAACAGCTCGTCCAGGGTGCCGAACCCACCCGGCAGCACCACGAACGCCTGTGAGTACTTGACGAACATGGTCTTGCGGACGAAGAAGTAGCGGAACTCGATGCCGATCTCGACATGCTCGTTCAGGCCCTGCTCCATCGGGAGCTCGATGCCCAGGCCCACCGACACCCCATTCGCGGACATCGCCCCCTTGTTGGCCGCCTCCATGATCCCGGGGCCGCCACCGGTGATCACCGCGTAGCCGGCCTCCGCCAGCCCGGCCGAGATGCGCTCGGCCAGCTCAAACTCCGGGGTGCCGGGCACCGCACGGGACGACCCGAAAACGGACACCGCCATGCCCATCTCCGCCAGCAGGCCGAAGCCCTCCACGAACTCCGCCTGGATCCGCAGCACCCGCCACGGATCCGTGTGCACCCAGTCGCTGGGGCCGCGCCGGTCCAGCAGCCGCTGATCGGTGGTGGTGCCGGGAATCGCCTTGCCGCGGAGCATGACAGGGCCCTGCCTGCGGATGCGGCGGCGTGACTCGGGTTGTACGCTCATGATCCTTCCACGGTAACCCAGCTCAGCGGCAGGTCAGAACGGCCATGCCGGCCCCGGGACAACTGGCCGGGGACGGCTGCCAGCTGGTCATGAGCCAGCTACCCGGCCGCTTTCAGCCGTTCATTCCGTGGTCGCGGAGAATGTCGTTCAGCACCGCCTTGTCGTGCCGGCTGCCCTCCGGCAGCCGCTTGAGCACGAGCACGCAGGGCATGCCGAACTCCCCTCCGGCGAACTTCCTCACCCGGGTGCCGCCCACGCAGACCGACCAGGCGGGGGCCTCGCCCCTGGGCAGTTCCTCGCCGGTCTCGACATCGATCACGTGGGAGCTGGCGGTCAGGATCGTGCCCGCTCCGAGGACCGCGCCGGTGCGGACCCGCGCGCCCTCGACGACCATGCACCGCGAGCTGATGAAGGCATCGTCCTCGATGACCACCGGGACCGCGTTCGGCGGCTCCAGCACCCCGCCGATACCGACACCGCCGGCCAGGTGGACGTTCTTGCCGACCTGGGCGCAGGACCCGACCGTGGCCCAGGTGTCCACCATGGTGCCGGAGTCCACGTAGGCGCCGATGTTCACAAAGGACGGCATCAGCACGCAGCCGGGGGCGATGAAGGCGCCCCAGCGGGCGACCGCGCCGGGCACCACCCGCACCCCGTCCAGCCGGGTCTTCAGCGGCACCCGGTCGTGGTAGTGGAAGCCGCCCGCGCCCGACGGCTCCATCGGCAGCAGCCGGAACGCCAGCAGGATCGCGCGCTTGGCCCGCTCGTCCACGCTGACGCCGCCCGTCGCCGGGTCCAGCCGGGCCACCCTGGTCTCCCCCGCGTCGAGCGCGTCCACCGCGGCGGTCACCACCGCACGGGCCTCGGTGTCGCCGGGGCCGAGCTCGTCACGCCGGTCCCACAGCTGATCGATGCTGGCGGGCAGGGACGAGCCGGGAGCGCCCTGATCAGCGCCGACCGCGGCGCCGGTGGCCTGGGATGGATTCATAGCGCCGATGCTAGCGGCCGGTGCGGGGGCTGGGGACTCGCCGGAGGTGCCGCGGGAGAGCACACCGGCCGGTACGGTTTTTGCTGTGCCGACCAAACCGCGCAGACGTGGCCTGACGCCGGGCATCCTGCTCGCCGTCATCGCCCTGGCGGTGACCGGCTACCTGGTGCTCAGGCAGGCCAAGCCGCTCCTGACCGGGAGCGGGTGCCAGGCGGGCACCGGCCTGGCGGCCGTTTCGCTCGACCCTGAGCAGGCCGCGATCGCGGCGACCATCGCCGGGGTGGCGCACCAGCGGGCGATGCCGCCACGCGCCGTGATGGTCGCGTACGCCGCGGCACTGCAAGAGTCTCACCTGCACAACCTGAGCTACGGTGACCGCGACTCGGTCGGGGTGTTCCAGCAGCGCCCGTCCGAAGGCTGGGGGCCGGCGGCCAAGCTGAAGGACCCGGTCTACGCGAGCAGCAAGTTCTTCCGGGCCCTCGCCACCGTGCCCGACTACCTTCACAAGCCCGTGTACAAGGCCGCCCAGGCCGTGCAGCACAGCGCGGACGGCTACGCCTACATCCAGTACCAGCCGGAGGCGAGCGCCCTCACGGCCGACTTCACCGGATCCAGCGCGCACGCGGTCTGGTGCTGGTCAGCGGCGGGCGATCCGGCCCGGGCCGACCTGACGGCCGCCCGCCGGGCCCTGGCCGCCACGTTCGGCCCGATGCGCTCACACCGGGCCGCCACGCCGGGCGACGCGCCGGCCATGCTCGTGCGCCCTCCCCGGCCGGCGCTGGGCTGGGCGGTCGCGGCCTGGCTGGTGACCCACGCGCGGTCGTACGGGATCCACGACGTGCGCTACGGCGGACTCCAGTGGCAGGAGGCGTCGGGCAGCAGCGGCTGGACACGGGACAAGGGCCAGGCACAGCCGGACGTGATCCGGGCAAGCTGATAATCTGGGACTTCCGGCCAATGGCCAATTCAGCCCCAATCGTCACCTCCGACGCGCAATACTGAGCCCGGAAGACCGCGTTAAGGGACCGGATCATGGGGAACAGTGCCGGAAAGAGGGAGTTCCGAACGTGACCTACATCGTCACCGAGGGTTGCATCGACCTGCTCGATAAGACCTGCATCGATGAGTGCCCGGTGGACTGCATCTACGAAGGTGCTCGGCAGATGTACATCCACCCCGACGAGTGCGTCGACTGCGGTGCCTGTGAGCCGGTCTGCCCGGTCGAGGCGATCTTCTATGAGGATGACCTTCCCGATGACCTGAAGGACTTCTACCGCGTGAACGTGGAGTTCTTCAGCAATATCGGTTCCCCCGGAGGTGCGTCCAAGGTGGGCAAGATCCCATTCGACCACCCGATCTCGGCCTCCTACCCGCCGCAGCAGCACTAGGGATTACCGCACTGACCCTCACCGCACGCCTGCCCACGTTCCCCTGGGACCTGCTCGCCCCCTACCGGGGCAAGGCACTGGCGCACGCCGGCGGGATCGTGGACCTGTCGATCGGAACCCCGGTCGACCCGGTTCCGGCGGTGGTGCGGGCGGCGCTCGCGGACGCGGCGGACGCACCCGGTTACCCGGCGGTGCAGGGAACCGACCGGCTGCGTGAAGTGGCGGCGGGCTGGCTGGCCCGCCGCCACTCCGTGCCTGTCGAGCCTTCCGCCGTGCTGCCGCTGATCGGCAGCAAGGAGTTCATCGCCGGGCTGCCGGGCCTGCTCGGCTGCGGCCCCGGCGACACCGTGGTCCACCCGGAACTGGCCTATCCGACCTACGACATCGGCGCCAGGCTGGCAGGCGCCACGGCGGTGGCGGCGGACGGGCTGTCCGCGCTCGGCCCGCAGCGGGTGGCCCTGGTGTGGGTGAACTCCCCGGGCAACCCCACCGGCCGGGTGCTGCCGCCCGCGCACCTGCGCAAGATGGTGGACTGGGCGCGTGAGCACGGCGCGGTCATCGCCGCCGACGAGTGCTACCTGGACCTGGGCTGGGACGCCGAGCCGGTCTCGATCCTGCACCCGGAGGTGTGCGGCGGCTCAGCCCGCGGCGTGCTCGCGGTCCACTCGCTGTCCAAGCGCTCGAACATGGCGGGCTACCGGGCCGGGTTCGTCACCGGCGACCCCGCCATCATCGCCGGCCTGCTGGAGACCCGCCGGCACGCCGGGATGATGATGCCCACGCCGGTGCAGGCGGCAATGGCCGCCGCGCTCGCCGACGACGCCCACGCCGAGGAGCAGCGCGCCCGCTACGCCGCGCGCCGGGTCCGGCTGCGGGCGGCGCTGGCCGCGGCGGGCTGGGTAACCGAGCACTCCGAGGCCGGCCTCTACCTGTGGGTGAGGCGGGCGGGCCTGGACTGCTGGGCCAGCGTGCAACTGCTGGCCGAGGCCGGCATCCTGGTCGCGCCCGGCGAGTTCTACGGCCCGGCTGGCCGCTCGCACGTGCGGGTGGCCCTCACCGCCACCGACGAGCGCGTCGACGCCGCCGTGGCCCGGCTGGCCGCCCTCGCCTGAGCGCCGGGGGGCCCGCGCAACGGATCGCTGGTCACCGGTTCAAATACGCAACGAATCAGGCACCGAACGCAGGATGCGCCGATATCAGCTGCCCAGATGCGCTCTTAACCTGGAATGCAGACCCCTCTATCCCAGGCACCGGAGGATGAATGCAGGCCAGGACCTACCTGATGTGCCCACCAGAGCACTTCACGGCCGAATACGTCATCAACCCGTGGCTGGCGACCGGCGATCCGGTCGATCCCGGGCTGGCGATGCGCCAGTGGCAGGCGCTGCGGGACACCTACCGCGCGCTCGGCCACCGGGTGGAACTCATCGATCCCGTGCCGGGGCTGCCGGACATGGTCTTCGCCGCGAACGGCGCCACGGTGATCGGCGGCGCCGTGCTGGGCGCCCGCTCCCGCCACTGTCAGCGCGCCGCCGAGGGCCCGGCCTTCCTCAGCTGGTTCCGCGGCCACGGGTACGGGCCCGTTCACGAGCCCCGGCTCGTGAACGAGGGCGAAGGCGACATCATCTACACCGGCAGCGTCCTGCTCGCCGGGCACGGGTTCCGCACCGACGCGGACATCCGGGGTGATCTTGACGTGGCCTTCGGGCTGCCGGTGGTGAGCCTGCGGCTGGTGGACCCCCGCTACTACCACCTGGACACCGCCCTGGCCGTGCTCGGCGACGGTGTCGCCGCGTACTACCCGGCGGCCTTCGACGACGCGGGGCGGGCGGCCCTCGCCTCGGAGTTCGATGAGCTGATCGAGGCCAAGGACGAGGACGCGGAGGAGCTGGGGCTGAACGCGGTCAGCGACGGGTACCACGTGGTCCTCCCGGCCCAGGCGCCGGCCCTGGCCGGCCAGCTCGCGGCGCGCGGCTTTGAGCCGGTGCCGGTGGACATGTCCGAGTTCCGCAAGGCGGGAGGCGGCCCGAAGTGCTGCACGCTGGAGCTGAGGGGAAGGGGGAAGTGACCGTGACGGCGGAGGGCCAGAGCACGGCCACGCAGCTGCGCGCCCTGTCGGAGGCGCACAGCGCGCACAACTATCACCCGCTCCCGGTGGTCATCTCCCACGCCGAGGGCGCCTGGGTGACCGACACCGAGGGGCGCCGGTACCTGGACCTGCTCGCCGCGTACTCGGCCCTCAACTTCGGCCACCGCCACCCCCGGCTGGTCGCCGCCGCGCAGCGGCAGCTCGAGCGGGTGACGCTGGTCAGCAGGGCATTCGAGCACGACCAGTTCGGCCCGTTCTGCGCTGAGCTGGCGGCGCTGGCCGGCATGGAGATGGTGCTGCCGATGAACACTGGCGCGGAGGCGGTGGAGACGGCGATCAAGACGGCCCGCAAGTGGGGCTATGAGGTCAAGGGCGTGCCCCCCGGGCAGGCGGTCATCGTGGCGTTCGAGGGGAACTTCCACGGCCGGACCACCACCATCGTCAGTTTCTCGACCGATCCCGACGCGCGCGGCTCCTACGGCCCGTACACGCCCGGGTTCCGGGTGGTGCCCTACGGCGACCCGGCCGCGCTCGCCGCGGCCATGGACGAGTGCGTGGTCGGTGTCCTCATCGAGCCGATCCAGGGCGAGGCCGGGGTGGTCGTGCCGCCGCCGGGCTACCTAAGCGCCGTCCGGGAGGCCTGCACCGCCCATGGGGCGCTGATGATCGCTGACGAGATCCAGTCCGGGCTGGGCCGCACCGGCACCACGTTCGCCTGCGAGCACGAGAACGTGGTGCCGGACATGTACCTGCTCGGCAAGGCGCTCGGCGGCGGCATCGTGCCGGTCTCGGCGGTGGTGTCCTCCCGCGATGTGCTCGGTGTGTTCCGGCCCGGCCAGCACGGCTCCACGTTCGGCGGCAGCCCGCTCGCCTGCGCGGTCGGCCGCGAGGTGATCGCGATGCTGTCCACCGGCGAGTTCCAGGAGCGCTCCGCCAAACTGGGCACCCGGCTGCACGACCGGCTGTCGGCACTGCCGCGCGAGGTGGTGCGCGAGGTGCGCGGCCGCGGCCTGTGGGCAGGCGTGGAGTTCGCCGCGCTCGGCGGCCGGGAAGCCTGCGAGCGGCTGGCCGCCCGCGGGGTCCTGGCCAAGGACACCCACGGCACCACCATCCGCCTCGCCCCGCCGCTGGTCATCAGCGAGGAAGACCTCGACTGGGCGCTGGACCGGCTGGCGGAAGCGGTCCAGTAGCCCGCCCCGGCGGGCTACTCCTCGCCGAGGCGGCGGTAGCGGCGGGAGTAGTAGAGCAGCGGGGCGCCGGCGGGGTGGGGCTCGCTGACGCCCAGCACCTCGCCGACCACGATGCTGTGGTCGCCGGCGTCGTGGACCGCGCTGGTCCGGCACTCCATCGCGGCGATCGCGTCGTCGAGGATGGGCGCGGCCGTCAGCGGGCCGCGATGATGCCGGAACGCGTCGAGCTGGCCCTCCAGCGGCCGCCCCCGGGTCGCCAGCCAGCGGGCGGTCTTCTCCCCGCCGGAGTCCAGCACCGAAACCGCCCAGCTGCCGGTGGCCAGCACCGCGTCGTGGAAGCGGGCGATCTTCTCCGCGCAGAACAGGACCAGCGGCGGCTCAAGGGAGACCGCGGTGAAGGCGGTCACCGTCATCGCGTGGCCGATGCCGTCCGCCATGGTGGAGACCACCACGATGCCGCTGGCGAACCGGCCCGCTGCCCGCCGGAAATCGTCGGGGTTCACCGCGGCCATGCGCCCGCACGCTGCGGCGGTCTGCCGGGCCATCGGGGCAGCACGAACGTGAGCACCACCGCCAGCGCCGCGCTGGCCGCGCCCCCGTACAGGTACCACTCGCCCGCGGTGGTGTTGGTGACGATCACGCTGCCGGCCGCGGTGGGCATGGTCAGCACGAGCGAGGCGAGAAGCCAGCCGAACGCGGGCACCAGGGCGCCGAGCGGGGAGCCCATGCCCAGGCCGCCCAGCAGGCAGGTGAGGAAGACCACCGCGCAGAACGCCAGCGCGGCCGCTGGCACCCGGCCGATCATGTGGCTGTACTGGAAGCAGCCGAGCAGCCCTTCCATCACGCCGAGCAGGAACAGTGCCGCGTAGGCAGCACCGGCATGGCGCGCGTCCGGGCGGGCCGGGCGGGCCGGGCTGGCCGGGCGGGGCTCTGGCGTGCTGTCCACGCAGAGCAGGCTATACGCCGCTACCGGCCGCCTCAGCGCTCACAGCCCGGCGAACAGATCCTGCTCGCGCCCGTGCGGCCCGGCCCCCGGCCCGCGCGGGCCGGCCAGCAGCGTGAAGTACTCCTGCCCGCCGATCCGCTGGCCGACCATGTCGGACAGGGCGTAGAAGGGGCCGTCCACCGCGATCTGGGTGGCGTGCGACCTCAGCGCCGCGGTCTTGGCCGCGAGGTAGCCGGTGCCGTCGATCTCGGTGGTGACCTGCTCGTCCGGCACCCCGAACGGCAGGTCAGCCACTGAGGCGGCCTGGGTGAAGCCGGGCGGCGCAGCCGGGCCGAGCCTGATCGCCCCGGCCAGCACCGAACGCGGCATCGCGGTGGCGTAGAGCTTGGCCACCTGCCAGGGGCGGCCGCCGCCAGCGGCCACCGGGCCGGCGGTGGCATCAGCGGCGACGGCGATCGCCCGCCGCGTCACCCGGTGTGCCTGGATGTGATCGGGGTGGCCGTAGAAGCCGTTGGCGTCGTAGGTGACGACCACCTGGGGCGCCACCTCGCGGATCACGGCGGCGAGCTGCGCCGCCGCCTCCGCCAGGTCCGCCTGCCAGAAGCAGCCGGGCAGCTGGTTGGACGGCAGGCCCATCATGCCGGAGTCCCGCCACCGGCCGGGGCCGCCGAGGAACCGGTGGCCGGTGACACCGAGTGCGGCGCAGGCGGCCGCGAGCTCGCCGGCCCGGTACTCCCCGAGCCGGTCGCCGCCGCCGGTGGCCAGGTGCGCCAGCTCCGGCGGGATGACCTCGCCCAGCTCCCCGCGGGTGCAGGTGACCAGGGTGACGCCGGCGCCGCGGGCGGCATAGGCGGCCATGGTCGCGCCGGTGCCGATCGACTCGTCATCGGGGTGGGCGTGGACCAGCAGCAGCCGCCGGGAATCGCCAGCACGCACACGGGTGAGCCTACCGGCGCTGCCTGCGGGCGGGGCTGGCAGGATCGGGGCATGACGGACAGCTTCCCGCGACAGCAGGCCAAGACCCGGGGGTTCAGCCTCGGCGCCCCCCGCTCGTTCCAGATCTCCCCCGACGGCAGCCGGGTGGCCTTCCTTCGCGGCCAGGGCGGCGACGACCCGGTCACCTGCCTGTGGGTGCTCGACGCCGCCACCGGGCAGGAGCAGCTGGCCGCCGACCCGGCCACCATCGCCGCGCCGGGCGTGGCCATGACCGACCAGGAGCGGGCGATCAGGGAGCGGGCGCGCGAGCAGGCCGGCGGGATCGTGGGATTCGCCACCGACACCGCGCTCACGGTGGCCGTACTGGCCCTGGGCGGCCAGGTCTACCTGGCGGACCTGGCCGGCCTGCCGGCGGGCGCCGGGCCCGCGGCCGCCCAGCCGCGGGCGGTCCCGGCTCAGGCTCCCGCGTTCGACCCGCGGCCCGACCCGTCCGGGCAGCGGGTCGCCTACGTCAGCGGCGGCGCGCTGCGGGTCACCGACCTGGCGACCGGGCAGGACACCGAGATCATCGGGCCGGACGGCGAGCCGGGGATCACCTACGGACTCGCCGAGCACATCGCGGCCGAGGAGATGGGCCGGCTGCGTGGGTACTGGTGGTCGCCGGACGGCACCGCGCTGCTGGTGGCGCGGGTGGACAGCACCCCGGTCCGGCGCTGGTACATCGCCGACCCGGCCAACCCGGACCGCCCCCCGGCCGAGGTCGCCTACCCGGCGGCGGGCACCCCGAACGCCGAGGTGTCGCTGCTGCTCGCCGGGCTGGACGGCAGCACGTGCCCGCTGGCGTGGGACCACGGCCAGTTCCCCTACCTGGTGTCGGTGAACTGGGACCACGACGTCCCGCTCATCGTGGTGCAGAGCCGCGATCAGCGCCGGATGCTGCTGCTGTCCGCGGACCCGGCCAGGTCAGCCACGGCGGTGCTGCGGGAGGACACCGACGACCGGTGGCTGGACATCGTGCCTGGCGTGCCGGCCCGGACCGGCGACGGCCGGATCGTGTGGACCGCCGACGACGGCGGGGCCAGGCGGCTGCTGGTCGCCAGCCCGGAAGAGCTCGCCGAGCACACCGCGGCGCCGGTCACGCCCGCGGACCTGCAGGTGCGGGAGGTGCTGGGGGCCGACGGCGAGACCGTGCTGTTCACCGCGTCGGCGGCCGAGCCGGCCGAGATCGGCCTGTGGGAGTACGGGCCCGGCGGGCTGGCCTGCCTCACCCCGGCCGGCGGCGTTCACCACGGGTGGCGTGCGGGGGGCACCACGGTGATCAGCTCCAGGTCGCTGGCCCAGGACGGCGCCGCCGTACGGGTGGTGCGGGACGGCGCCGCGGACCTGCCGGTCACCTCGCTGGCGGCGCGTCCCAGCCTGCCCGCCCCCCGGCCCGGCATCTTCGCGGCCGGCGAGCGCGGCATCCGCACGGCGCTGCTGCTGCCGTCCTGGCACGAGCCAGGCTCGCGGAAGCTGCCGGTGCTGCTCGACCCCTACGGCGGCCCGCACGGGCAGAAGGTGGTGGCGGCGCGGGCGGCGTTCCTCACCGGCCAGTGGCTCGCCGACCAGGGCTTCGCCGTGGTGGTCGCGGACGGCCGGGGCACCCCGGGCCGGGGGCCGGAGTGGGACCGGGCGGTCTGGCACGACCTGGCCGACCCGGTGCTGGAGGACCAGATCGAGGCGCTGCACGCCGCCGCCGGGCGCTGCGCCGACCTGGACACCTCCCGGGTCGCGATCCGGGGCTGGTCGTTCGGCGGCTATCTGGCCGCGCTGGCCGTGCTGCGCCACCCGGAGGTGTTCCACGCTGCGATCGTCGGCGCCCCCGTCACCGACTATCGGCTCTACGACACCCACTACACCGAGCGCTACCTGGGGCTCCCAGACGAGCATCCCGAGGTCTACGACCACTGCTCACCCGTCAAGGACGCCGAACGGATGGCTCTTCGCGCGCGGGCACCGGGGGGCGAGGGAGCCGCGGCTGGCGGGATCACCATCCGGCCGATGATGATCATCCATGGCTTCGCCGACGACAACGTGGTGGTCGCCAATACCCTGCGGCTGTCGTCCGCGCTGCTTGCCGCGGGCTACCCGCACACCGTGCTGCCGCTGACCGGGGTCACCCACATGGCGTCGCAGGAAGAGGTGGCCGAGAACCTGCTGCTGTTCCAGGTGGACTTCCTGCGGCGTGCCCTCGGACTGGCGGATCAGCGGGGGTAGGCGGCGACAGCGGCGCCCGGTGTTGCCAGAGTCACATGCCCACAATCGGATCCCGGGCCCGCGTGGTGGTATGCAGTGGAATAGGGTTCCAGCGCGGCATATGGCCGGGCGGGGGACGGCCGGTGTGCCGCGGGTGAACCCCAGCGATTTCACGTGTGGAGACGCAGCCGATGACGCAGGCAACCACGGCGCCGGCCAAGACCCGGGCGCAGATCCCCGAGCGCACGCTCCGCAAAGACCCGTGGTGGCGCCAGCCGGCCATCAACGCCACCGCCCTGGCCGTGGTGATTATCTACCTGACCTGGGCGTCCCTGATCAACCGGGACTACTTCTGGGCGCCGTACATCTCCCCGCTGTACTCGCCCTGCCTGGCGACGACCTGTACCAGCGGTGCGGGCTTCAACTGGATCCCGTGGCTGACCTGGCTGTCCCCGGCGGTCATCATCATCGGCGGGCCGCTGGGCTTCCGGCTCACGTGCTACTACTACCGCAAGGCCTACTACCGGGCCTTCTGGCGGGCGCCGGCCGCCTGCGCGGTGCGCGAGCCGCACGCGAAATACACCGGGGAGACCAGGTTCCCGCTGATCCTGCAGAACGTGCACCGGTATTTCTTCTGGATCGCGATGGCCTTCAACGTGATCCTGACCATCGACGCGATCATCGCGTTCCGCAATCACCAGGGCCAGTGGGGCCATATGGGCCTCGGCACCCTGGTGCTGCTCGTCAACGCCACGATGCTGTGGCTGTACTCGCTGTCGTGCCACGCGTGCCGGCACGCGGTGGGCGGCAGGCTCAAGCACTTCTCCAAGCACCCGGTCAGGTACTGGATGTGGACCCAGGTCTCCCGGCTGAACGCCCGGCACATGCAGTTCGCCTGGGTGTCGCTGTTCTGGGTGCTGTTCACCGATCTCTATATCCGGCTGGTGGCCAGCGGCGCCATCACCGACCCGCGGTTCTTCTAGGCTGGCAGAGGGTGTGCAGGGCGCATGACTGACATCGAGCGGCTCCGCTACGACGTGGTGGTGGTCGGGGCCGGCGGCTCCGGGCTGCGGGCGGCCATCGAGGCGCGCGAGGCGGGCAAGCGGACCGCCGTCATCTCCAAGTCCCTGTTCGGCAAGGCGCACAC
>DATIXO010000008.1:0-2678 GCA_035518495.1 Streptosporangiaceae bacterium | reverse complement strand
AGGCGTCCCCGTAGTATCCAGCGAAAAAACAACGCTTTCAGCCGTTACGCAGCTCAGAACGGGGTGCGGGTCTAGGGTGTCCTGGGTCACAAGGCGCCGGACTGGATCGCGAGGTGGTTCGGTGTGGCCACCCGGGATGTGTTCTCGGCTGAGGAGCTGGCGCGGCTGCGCGGCTTCCCGGAGATCACTCGCGCGGAGTTGATCCGGTATTTCACCGTGACCAGGGCCGATGAGGCGTTCCTGCGTAAGTTCCACACCCGGGCCAACGTGCTGGGCGCCAGCGTGCAGCTGGCCACCTTGCCGTGGCTGGGTTTCGTGCCCGACGAGGTGACCTCCGCGCCGCCCGCGGCGGTGGGCCGGCTGGCCGGGCGGCTGGGCATCGCGGCCGCCGAGCTGGCCGGGTATGGCCAGCGGGAGCAAACCCGTACCGGGCATCTGCGCGAGATTGTGGCCTATGCCGGCTGGCAGGTGCTCGATGTGCCGGGGTGGAAGGAGGTCGATGAGTTCCTGTTCGCCCGGGCGATGGAACACGACTCGCCGAAGCTGCTGTTCCGGCAGGCGTGCGACTACCTACTGTCGGAACAGGTGGTGCGCCCGGGTGTGGTGTCGCTGCTCGAGCACGTCGCCACGGCCCGCAAACGGGCCAGGGGCGAAACCTGGACGCTGCTGGCGCCGCTGGTCACCGGGGATGACGGCGAGGGCGCGCTGCGGCGGCGGGAGCTGGACCGGCTGCTGGTGGTCGATCCCGACCTGGGTCGCACGCCACTGAGCTGGCTGGAGACCGGGCCGGTCAGCTCAAGCCCGCCGTCGGTGAAGACCGAGCTGGCCAAGCTGGCCTACCTGCGCAGGCTCGATGCGCACACGCTGGACCTGTCGATGCTGCCAGCCGAACGGCGACGGTTCCTGGCGAACCTGGGCCGTCGGCTGACCAGCCAAGCCCTGGCCCGCCGGGAGGCGGAACGGCGGTACCCGATCCTGCTGGCGCTGCTGGCCGAATCAGCGGCCGACGTGCTCGATGAGGTGGTGTTGCTGTTCGATCAGGCCATCTCCGGGCGGGAATCGGCCGCGAGGACGCGCCTGAAGGAGGCACTGGCCGACCGCGCCCGCACCGGCGAGGACCGCCAAGTGCTGCTGGATGAGATCCTGGCCATCGCCCTGGATCCGGGCATCGCCGAGGAACAGGTCGGGACACGGCTGCGCGAGGGCATCGGCATGGAGCGAATGCGCACCGCGTGGGCCGCCCGCAAGGAACGCCTGCCAGCCGACCACGGCCACCTGGCAATGCTGGACGCGTCGATGACCTACCTGCGCCAGTTCGCCCCCGCCGTGCTGGCCGCGGTCCGGTTCGCCGGCGGGCCCGGCGCGAGCGATCTACTGCAGGCCGTGGACATCCTGAACGAGCTGTATGCCACCGGCACCCGCAAGGTCCCAGCCGGTGCCGCGACGGGTTTTGTGCCTGAGCGCTGGGCCGGCTACCTGCAAGCCGCCACGAAACGCGGAGACGTGACCGCCTACCGGCATTACTGGGAGCTGTGCGTGCTGTTGGCGCTGCGCGACGGGCTGCGCTCCGGCGACGTGCATGTTCCCGGCTCACGCCGCTATGCCGACCCGGCCGCGTTCCTGCTCACCGAGACCCAGTGGGCACCCCGGCGGGACGAATACTGCCAGCTGGTCGGCAAATCAGCCGACGGCACCGCCGCGCTCGCCGCCGCTGAGGTCGAGCTGCACGCCGCGTTGGCCGATCTGGATGCCCAGCTCGCCGCCGGTGACCCGGCCGGGGTGCGGCTAAACGCCGACGGGGAGCTAATCATCCCGCCGCTGGCGGGCGAGGACATCCCCGCCGAAGCTGACATGCTGCGCGATGAGCTGGCCGGCATACTGCCGGTGGTGCCGATCGCCTCACTGCTGGTGGAGGTCGATGCCCGCACCGGGTTCACCGGCCACCTGACCCACGCCGGCGGGAAGGCAACCCGGGCGCGAGAGCTGAAACGCCACCTGTTCTACGTCCTGCTGGCCGAGGCCGCCAACATGAGCCTGGCCGAGATGGCCGCCTCGGCCGGCGTCTCCTATGAGGTGCTGGCCTGGACAGCCGAGTGGTACTTCCGCGGCGAGACCTTGGAGGCGGCCAACGCCACGGTGGTGAACTACCACCACGAGCTGCCGTTCGCCCAGGTGTCGGGCACCGGCACGCTGTCGTCTTCGGATGGGCAGCGGTTCCCGGTGTCCGGCAAGTCGATCACCGCCGCGCACCTGTCCCGGTACTTCGCCCGCGGCGCCGGTGTCAGCACCTACACCGCCGTCTCCGATCAGCACGCCACCTTCGACACCAAGGTGATCCCGGCCACCGTGCCCGAGGCGCCGCTGGTGCTCGATGAGGTCCTCGGCAACGCGACCGACCTGCCGATCACCGAGCACGCCACCGACACCCATGGCGCCACGCTGGCCAACTTTGCGCTGTTCGACCTGTGCGGCAAGCAGCTGTCGCCCCGGATCCGCGATCTGGCGCACATCACTTTGTGCCGGCCGGCCCGCGAGCAGAGTACGCCGCCCGGTATCCGCATGCCGGGCCGCTGCTGACCCGGCGACTGCAAAGCGAGCTGATCACCGGCTGCTGGGATGACTTGCTGCGGGTGGCGGCCTCGGTGCACGGCGGGCATGCCGCCGCCGCGCTGGTGGTC
>DATIXO010000007.1:0-7308 GCA_035518495.1 Streptosporangiaceae bacterium | reverse complement strand
CGATGGCAACGGGATCGCTCCCGACCGGGATCGGCGGCCCGGCGGTGTTGGTGGCGGTCGCGATCGGCGTCACCGTATCCGAGACGTCGGTGGGGACGTAGGCGGTCTTGCCGTCCGGCGTGATCGCGATGGCAACGGGGTCGTTTCCGGTCGTGATCGGCGGCCCGGCGGTGTTAGTGGCGGTCGCGACCGGCGTCACCGTGCCCGCCAAGATGTTGGCGACGTAGGCGGTCTTGCCGTCCGGCGTGATCACGATGGCAGAGGGGTAGCTTCCGGTCGTGATCGGCGGCCCGGCGGTATTGGTGGCAGTCGCGATCGGCGTCACCGTTCCGGAGGAGTTGGCGACGTAGGCAGTGACGGGGCCTGCCGACCCCGCCGAGGAGGCCAGCGAGCCGGCCATCGGGGCCGCGTCTGCCGCAGCCTGCGGCGCGGCCGCCACCGAGCCCAGCCCGGCTGCGAGCGAGATCAGCACCGCGGGCGTGATCCGCCATCGCAGCACCGCCGACCGTGCCCTCATTGACCCGGCTGGCATGGCTTAGCGTCCTCTCGTGGCGGAGCCAGTGACCCCGCACGACATTACTACTCTCAGTGATTGAGTATTACGGATTACGGATTGTGAGAACCGGCAGTGGCACGCCTTGCGGTGATGGATGTCTTCGCTTGCTTGCGCCCGCGAGCGGGACGAGCTGCGCACCGTGCTGGAGTCCCGCGCCAGGGGGTCATCGAGGAAGGCGTCATCGCGGCCTGGGGTGCCCTCGGCCTCGCCGCCGCCCTGCGCTACTTCCGCTGGGACACCCGCCGGAACTAAGCCACGAAACCACCTGGCGCCGCCACAGCGGAAGAGGATCACGTCGCTGCCCTTGACGATCCGGCCGACGGTGGCGATGACGCTGATGCCATCAGTTATACGGAGGCGCTGCGGCGACTGGCCGGTAGCATGGCGCCGCCAGGCAGCAGCCGTAGCGGCCTGACAGCCCACAAGCGACCCGGTCCGTATTGAGGGGATGCCGGGCCCGTTTCGTGTCCTCAGTTGCCGCATCAGGTGCTCGGAGATCCATGGCGGCCTGGACGGGCGGCCACGCGGGGCGTCCTGGTAGACGACGGCAGTGCGGGACGGGCCGAGCTGCCAGGCGTTGGTGAACATCAGCCAGGAAGCAGCTCAGCGAGTGCGCCGCCGAGAGCGCCGGGCGGGAAACGAGCCGCGCTGCCCGCCTCGCTCTGCTCCGCGATGCAGGGCTGGCCATCACCGTCGTCACCCATACCCTCACGGGCTCAGCGTCGGTGACGTCGGGGCGCGCCGCTGTGCGGGACTCGCCGGGCAGCCGCCCCGCAGGCCTAGGCGCAATGCAGGGGAGTTAAGGGCTGAGCACTGGGGTCAAGCACCGGTTTCGGCGTGTCGGCTGCGTATGGCAACGGAGGTCCGGTAGGACGGGAATCCGCCAAGATCGACCCGCTGCCGAGGACCTCCGTTGCGCGTTCAGTCTGCCATCAGTGCTGCTGTCACGACCATCACGAAGACGATCACCGTGGCGGCCGGGGTGTTCGCCCCTGGCCATCTGGGCGAGCTGACCCGGATCGTGCCGTTCGAGCTGGCCGATTCGGTGCTGGCCGATGCCGGTGCGGCCCAGCGGCGGCTACGGCTGCTGCCATCGCGGGCGGGCCTGTATTTCGTGCTGGCGCTGGCCTGTTCCCTCAGGCCGGCTACCCGGGTGTGTGGGGGAAGCTGACCCGCGGCGCTGGACGGGCTGGGCCCGGGCGTTCCCTCGGCCAAGGCGCTGCGGGACCTGCGCCGGCGGGTCGGCGTCGCGCCGGTGAGGGCGCTGTTCGAGGCGCTGGCCGGTCCGGTGGCCTGGCCGCGCATGCCCGGCGTGTGCTTCGGCCGGTACCGTACCGTCGCCTTCGACGGCTGCAAGTCGCTCAAAGTCCCCGACACCAGGCGGAACCGGGCCTGGCTGGGCAAGATGAACGCCGCGCTCGGGGAGACCGGCTACCCGGTCATCCAGCTGATGACGCTCGTGGAGACCGGCACCCGGGCGCCTGATCGGCGCGGTGTTCGGGTCCACGGCCGACGGCGAGGTCACCTGGGCGCGGCGGCTGCTGCACCTGGTGGATCACACCATGCTCGTGCTGATGGACCGGGGATTTGACGGCGGGGAGTTCCTGCGCGAGGTCGCCGCCACGAAGGCGCACTTCCTGGTCCGGCTGACCTCGGTCCGCCGCCCGCCGGTCATCGGCCGCCTGGCCGACGGATCGGTGCTGTCGGTCATCGGCGGGGTCAAAGTCCGGATCATCGACGCGGCCGTGACCGTCACCTGCCACGACGGAACCCGGTACGGCGGCACGTACCGGCTGGCCACCACCCTGCTGGACCACCGCGCCTACCCGGCACAAGCGCTGATCGCCTTGTACCACGAGCGCTGGGAGCACGAGGTTGCCTACCTCGCCCTGCGCCACACCCTGCTGAACGGCCGGGTGCTGCGCTCGGGTGACCCAGCCGGGCTGGAGCAGGAGATGCGGGCGCTGCCGGCCCTGTACCAGGCGCTGCGGATCGCCATCACCGACGCCGTCGCCACCGTGCCCGGCACCGACCCGGACCGGGCCAGCTACCACATCGCCGTCGAAACCGCCCAGGACACCGTGACCCAGGCCCGCAACGTCATCACCGGCACAGCGGACCTGGCCGGCAGCATCGGCCGGGCCGTCCTGGCGAACCTTCACCCGCCACGCCGGCCCCGCGTCTGCGCCCGCCGGGTCAAGTCCCCGCTCAGCCGGTGGAACAAGCACCCGGCCGGCAAGCCCCGCACCTGCCAGAAGATCACCAGTATCACCACCGCGATCCACGCCGGGCCGCCAGCGGCGACACGCCGCCAGCGGTGCGTGACAACTGCCTGCGGACCTTAACTCCCCGGCATTGGGCCTAGGCGCGACCGGAGCACCCGGTGGCCTTGGCAGGACGGCCAGGCAGCTTGGCCAGGATGACCTCGGCCATGGCTGCGGTCGACCAGTAGAGGGCGCCGCCTGCTGGTCGTGGGTGGCCGCTGTCGGCTGTCGTGCTGGTGGTCGCCGCGGCTGGGCAGGTCTGATGGTGTCCCGGGGAGGGATCTGGACAAATTGGGGTGTCGCGTGCATCGCTGCCTTTGATATGCCTTAGAAAGTCATTTCAGTGCCGGTGCTGAAGCGCGGCCTTGCGGACGGGACAGGAATTGTCGATCTTCGAGGAGACTGGCGGGGCGCAGCCGGCCGTGGCGCAGGACCGCTCGCTGGAACTGTTCTGCGACCGGTACGGTCTGATCGCCCGGTTCGCGTCGCTGCTCAATGATGACCCGCCGCCGCGGCGGCTGTTGTACCTGTACGGACTGGGTGGCAACGGCAAGTCGCTTCTGCTGCGGTACCTGGCGGCGCGGTGCTGCGTGCGGCTGCCGTCGGTTGAGTGGGCCCGTGCACGGCTGCTGCCCGACGTCGAGCTCCCGGCCACGCTGGCCGCGGCGGGGAAGGCGGCACGGGTGCCGGTGGCCCGGATCGATTTCGGCGCCCGGCCGGTGGGAGAGAACCGGCCGCAGGAGTGCTTCTCGGCGTTATTCATGCTCAAGCAGCAGCTGGCGGGGTACCAGGTCGTCACGCCGCGGTTTGATTTCGCCGCGGTTACCTACATGCACAAGCTGGGGTTTGACCTGGACCGGCGGCTGCCGGAGCTGTTCCCGCGCGGGGAGGTTGGCCTGGCGCTGGAACTGGCGGATGTGCTGCTGCCGCTGCCGATGCTGCATATGGGCCAGGAGTTGTTCGACGTGCTGGACCGGCGGCTGGATGACGCGTTCACGCGGCGGCGGGTGCGGCGGCGGCTGCCGAAGGCGGACGCGGCGGAGATCTTGTCGCTTGCGCCGGAGCCGGACCTGATCTACCAGATGCCGCGGCTGTTTGCTGCTGACCTGCGCAGCGCGCTGGAGGGTAAGGCACGGTACCGGCGGGTGGTGCTGCTGTTCGACACCCACGAGGCGTTCTTCGGCGAGGCGATCGCCGATCCTGGCATGCTGGTGCACGCCGACTACCTGATGCGTGACGAGTGGCTGCGCAGCCTGCTGGGCCACCTGCCGCTGGAGGCGGGAGTCGTGGCGGTGGTGGCCGGGCGGACCCGCCCGGCGTGGGCGGCCGCGCCGGTGGCGGCGATCCCGGAGCAGTTCGTCGACGAGCAGCCGGTGGGGTACCTGACGACTGCGGACGCGCTGGCCTACCTGGAGAAAGCCGGTGTCGGTGAGGAGCGGCTGCGGCGGGCGCTGGCCGGCTACGCGTCCGTGGGCCCGGACCAGGTGCACCCGTATTTCGCCGGCCTGTGCGCAGACGTGGCACTGGCCGCGCTGCGGCGCGGCGTCCGGCTCGACCCCGCGTCGTTCGCGGAGCTGGGGGAGCTTGCGGGCAAGGAGCTTGACCTGGCGCGGCGGCTGCTGGCCTGGGTGCCGCCAGAGGTGGAGTACGGGATCCTGGCGCTGAGCGCGTGCCGGTCGTTCAGCTACGAGACCTTCAGCTACCTGGGGGAGGAGCTAGGGTTCCCGCACCAGCGCAGCGATTTCGGGCGGCTGGTGGCGTTCTCGTTCATCTCGCCCGTCGGCAGCGGCGGCTCCGGCGACGGGAACCGGGGCGGGGCCGCGTACACGATGCAGTTGCTGCTGCGCCGCGCGCTGGGCGGCGCGCGGGCCGACAGCGTCCGCCGGGCCCACGAAGTGCTGGAACGGCGGTACGCGGAGCTGGCCGCGGCCGGTAACTTCACGCGCGGCTGGAGCAGATCTATCACGCCGGGCGGCTCGACCCGGCCAGCGCCGCGGACAGGTGGGCGGCGGTAATGGACCGGTGCCTGGCGGGAGGCCGGTACGACCGGTGCCGGGCGATGATCACGCTGCTGGCGAGCCTGCCCGACGCGCACGCCAGCCAGGGCCGGTTCACTTTCCGGGTCGCCCGCGCCGACATCGGGCTGGGCCGGTGGGCCGAGGCTGAGGCGCTGCTGGACTCGCTGCCCGCAGGATCACCGCACGCCACAGCGCTGCGGGCGGAGATCGCGTTCTGCCGCGGCGAAGTCGCCCGGGCAGAGGACCTGGCCCGCGCCGCGCTGGGCCAGGCGGGCGGCGCTGCCAGGGAGGGGTTCTTGTTCCGGCTCGCCGAGATCGAGTTGTACCGCGGGCGTTTCGGTGACGCCCGCGCGCACGCCCGCGATGGGCTGGGCCAGGCGCAAGCCGCGGGGAACGCCACCGGTGTCTGCCGGTGGACGAACCTGCTCGCCGAGATCGAGTACTTCTCCGGCAACGTGGACTGTGCGTCGGCCCTGGTCGGCCAGGCGCTGGCCGGCTTGCAGCGGATGCCCGAGCAGGAACGGGACCAGGCGCTGCTGGCATCCCTGCTGCAAAACGACGCGCTGGTGCACGAGGCGGCCGGTGACTGGCAGGTCGCGCTGCAGCGGCAGGAGCGGGCGCTGGAGATCCGCCGTGAGGCTGAGGACGCGCGGGGCGCGGCGCAGTCTTTGCACGGGATCGGCAAGGCGTACTGCGGCCTGGGCCGGGCCAGCGACGCCGAGCGGACACTGGGCCAGGCAGCGCAGGCTGCCGACGGGCTGGGCGAGCGCCTGCTCCGGGCGAAGATCGCCCATGCGCTGGCCGGCACCCGGATCGGCCAGCAGCGGCTGGATGACGCGGCGGAGCTGACTGCGCAGGCGCTGGAAGGGTTCCGGCGTCATGGCACCCCGTACGACGTGGCCTCCGCGCAGCTCACGCTGGCCGGCATCACCGCCCGGCTGGGCCGCTGCGCCGAGAGCGTGACCTACGCTGACCAGGCACGCTCGACAATCGAGGCCGGCGGGTACCGGGTGCTTTACCGGCTGTTCCCCCGCCAGGACGTGCCGCCTGCCGCCCGGATCCGGGGCGGGCTGGTGGCATTCGCGGCCGGGGACGCGGCCGGGGTGCCGTGGGAGGGCCGGCCGCCGCGTGATATCGACCCAGATCGGGTGCTGACGATACCGGCGCGGGAGGGGTGGCCGCGCGGCGCCACCTCCGACGACACCGCGCAACTGCTGCTGGTGGCCCGGAACCTGGTGGCTACCGACGGCCGCGCCGAGGAAGAGGAGTTCCTGGAACAACTGGCGCGGGACCTTCCCGGCATGCGCGGCACCGGGCCGACCACCCGCGCTGCCGTCGCGCGCTACCAGCAGGGCGGCCGCGCGCACGCAACCACCGGGGACACCAACGGAGCGCTGATGCGGATCCTGCCCGCCGGGTGGGCGATCCCGGCCACGAGCGCGGACCGTCGCCGCGATGTCGTTACCCGGCTGACCCAGGTGACCCACGGTGCGCCCGTGGCTGCCGCGGCGGCGTGTGCCGTGGCCGCCATGGCGTCCTACGCGCTCGAGGGCTGCCCGGCCCGGGAGCTGATCACGGTGGCGGCCGATGAGCTCGCGCAGGTGCTGGGCGGGCAGCCCGGGGCAGGCCCGCGGGTGCAAGCCGCGCGAGCCGCAGCGCACGGAGCCTGGACGCCGGGCACCGCCGGGGTGCCACTGGACGCGGCCGGGACACTCGCCGCCGTCGTGCATGTCCTGGCCGCGTGCGGGGACGACCTGGAAGGGGCGATGCGGTATGCGGTCAGCCTGGGCGGGGACACCGACACCGTCGCGGCGATCACCGGAGGCATCCTCGGCTGCCGGACTGCCGATGCGGCGATCAGCTGGCTTGATCACCTCATCCTGCCGGACGCTGCGGAGCTGGAACGGCTGTCCACCGGGCTGCGTGAGGTGAGGACCGCAGCCTATGGCTGACTTCTGGGTGATCGGCCCGATCGCGTGGGACCGTGTGCTGCGCGTGCCCTGCCTGCCGCGCAGCGGCGGGTTCGTCCAGGCCACCGAGGTTGCCGGACGGCCCGGCGGCGCGGGCGCCAACGCCGCTATTGCGCTGGCCAGCACCGGCGCGGCGGTGCATATGGCCGGCTACGTCGGCGATGACGAGCCAGGAGCCCGGATGCGGACAGTGCTCGGCGAGGCTCGCGTCGACGCGGGTTTCGTGCACGCCCGCCGCGGTCACACCTCCGAGGTCGACATCCTGGTCGAGCCCTCAGGGGAACGCGCCCTCATCGGTATCTGGCCAGACCTGCTGCACACGGTCCCGGTCCCGGTCACGCAGGTCCGGTCCGGGGACATGGCCTACTTCGCCGCCTGGCACGAGGAGTTCCTGCCGGTGATGCGGCAGCTGAGCGACAGCGGCGCGGTCGTCGCCACGGTACCGCCGCCGCGGCTGGCTCCCGGCCTGCCTGCCGCATACCTGATCGGATCCCAGGACC
>DATIXO010000006.1:0-11385 GCA_035518495.1 Streptosporangiaceae bacterium | reverse complement strand
CCGGGTGGTGCGCAAGCTCGGGGACGTCGTCGCGGACATGACCGCCCAGCGGGACCTGGAGGCGGTGCTCGACCGCATCGCCGCCAGCCTGTGCGAGCTGACCGGGGCGGACGCGGGCGGGTTCGTGCTCATCGAGGAGGGTCGGCTGCGCCTGGTGAGCATCGACGGGCTGCCGGCCAGCCTGCGCGGCCGCACCGCCGACCTGCCCACCAGCCTGGTCGGCGAGCTGATGCGGTCGAGCCGGACCGTGATGATGGCCACCGACGAGGCGGGAGGGTTCGACGACCTGATCTGGTCCGCCCTGCCCGGGCTGCACACCATCGCGCTGGCCCTGTCACACGTGGGCGGCCGCCCCTACGGCGCCCTCTACGCCCTCTACAGCCGCCGCAAGGTCGGGCACATCGAGCTGGAGCTGCTGGAGCTGATGGCCGGCCACGCGGGCGTGGCGCTCACCAACGCCATGGCCTTCGAGGAGGTGGTCCGGCAGCGCGCGCACGAGCGGGCGGTCATCGACGCCAGCGCGGACGGTATCGCCGTGCTCGACTCCGGCGGGCTGATCCGGCAGTGGAACCCGTCGGCGCACAAGCTGACCGGGATGTCGGCGGAGGAGGTCGCCGGCAAGCGGCCGCCGTTCCCGGTGCCCGAGCCCGGGGGGCCCACGCTGACCCACCGGCTCCCCAGCGGCCGCTGGCTCGAGGTGATGTGCAACGGGCTGAACGGCAGGCAGGAGCAGGTCGTCGACTTCCGCGACGTGACCGCGGCCAAGGAGCTCGAGGAGGCCAAGGACCTGTTCCTCGCCACCACCAGCCACGAGCTGCGGACGCCGATCACCGTGGTGCAGGGGTTCGCCAGCACCCTGGCCAGCCGGTGGGACAAGCTGTCCGACACCGAGCGGCGCAGCGCGGTGCAGACCATCGCCGAGCGGGCGGGATCGCTCGGCCGGCTGGTGGAGCAGCTGCTGCTCGGCTCGCGCGCGGGCGCTGACCAGCTCACGGTGACCAACGGGGCGTTTGACCTGGCCCAGCTGCTGCGCGGCGCGGCGGTGGCGTTCCGGCCGCTGTCGCAGCGCCACACGCTGACCGCCGAGATCCCCGCTGACCTCCCGCTGGTGCACGGCGACATGACCGCCACCGACGTCATCGTGGGCCAGCTGCTGGAGAACGCCTTCAAGTACTCACCGGACGGCGGGGCGGTCACGATACGGGCCCGGCCGGCCGGTGAGTGGATCGAGGTCACCGTCGACGACGAGGGGATCGGCATCGCGCCCGGCGATCACGAGCGCATCTTCGAGCGGTTCGTGCAGGGAGAGGCCGGCGACCGCCGCCGGTTCGGCGGCATCGGGCTCGGGCTCTACATCGTGCGGCAGCTGGCCCGCGCCCAGGGCGGAGAGGTCGCCGCCAGCTCCCGCGCCAGCGGTGGCACCCGGATGATGCTGCAGCTGCGCCGGGCCGACCCGCCCGCCTGACCCGGGGGAGCCCGGGCCCCGGGGCGGCGGTTCCCGCGGTCAGTGCTTGGCGGGCTCGCGGGCGAGCGGCTCGCCGCCGGTGGCCGCCAGGTAGGCGTCGATGATCGCCGGGACGTCGTCGCCGGCCTGGACGATCTCGCCCTTCTCCAGCCAGATCACGCGGTTACAGGTCTCCTCGATCTGCGCCATGCTGTGGGCGACGATGAACACGGTCCCGGCCTGCGCGCGGAGCTCCTCGATCCGCTGGCGGCTCCTGACGCGGAACTCCGCGTCCCCGGTGACCAGTGCCTCGTCGATGAGCAGCACCTCATGGCTGCGGGCAGAGGCGATGGCGAACCGCAGCCGTGAGCCCATGCCGGTGGAGTACGCGCGCATCGGCAGGTTGATGAAGTCCCCGACGCCGGAGAAGTCCACGATGCTGCGGTACCGCTCCTTGACCTCCCGCGGGGTCATGCCCATCGCGAGGCCGCAGACCACCACGTTGCGCTCGCCGGTGAGGTCGTCCAGCAGCGCCGCGTTGACGCCCAGCAGCGAGGCGTGGCCGGTGGCGTAGACGGCGCCCTGCTCGGGGGGGAGCAGCCCGGCGATCGCCCGCAGCAGGGTCGACTTGCCGGAGCCGTTGCGGCCGATGACGCCGACGGCGTCGCCGCGGTTGGCCACGAACGAGACGCCGCGGATGGCGTGCACCTCGCGGACCGACGGGCGGCGCTGCCGTCGCGCCATCCGCAGCAGCGCCGTGGCAGCGGTGCCCTTGTCGGACTTCGAGCCGAACACGCGGTAAACCACGTGCAGGCCGTCCACGACCACCATGGGCTCTGCCACTGGCGTGGTCAGGGGCTCAGCCGCGGCCATAGGTCACCTCCGCCCGCCAGAAGACGAAGAAGCCGATGACGATCGCGAGCAGCGCCCACCCGGCGCCATACATCCACAGGCTGCCGCCGCCGACCACGAGGTGACAGTGGTCGACCGCCGCCGGGCTGGTGGTGGGATGCGCCTTGACGGCCGCCAGCTGTGCCTCGCACAAGGCACGGTCATACGGCTTGTACGTGCCCACGGTGGTCCGCAGCGACGTCAGCAGCGCGTTCCTGACCAGCGAGATGTAGACCGCGACCGGGTTGATCTGCATCAGGTAGCTCAGCTTGGCGTGCAGATACAGGGTCGCCAGCGCGGGGATGAAGAACATGACCCCGGACACGTACATCCACGTCCGCACGATGAACGGGATCAGCTGGCTGACGTCGTCCACGCCCGCGCCGATGCGCGCGAGGATGAGCCCTACCCCGACGTTGAAGAAGGTCTGCAGCGCGATCGCTGGCACCACGAGCAGCCAGTACCAGGTGATGGGCTCGCCGAAGCCCAGCACGATCACGATCAGCACGACCATCGAGATGGCCATCTGCTGCAGCTCGATCAGCACGTAACCCAGCGGCAGGCAGGCGCGGGGGAAATGCAGCGCCCGGATCAGCGGCAGGCTGTCGTTGATCACCCGGGACGAGATGATGAACGAGCGCTGGGTGAAGTTGAAGATGAAGATGCCGGTGACCAGGAAGGGGATGAAGTTGGGCACCCCGCGCTTGGTGTCCAGGATCACGCCGAAGATCAGGAAGTAGACGGCGGCGTTCAGCAACGGGGTGAGGATCTGCCAGACCTGGCCGAGCCGCGCCTCGCTGTACATCGCCACGTTGCGGGCGGTCGCGAAGGCGACGATGAAGTGACGCCGCTGCCACAGCTGCCGCAGGTAGGCCAGCGGGGACGGCCGGGCGGCGCTCGGCTTGAGCCCGTAGCGGGCGGCGAGCTCAGGCAGCGGCTCGTCCGGCAGCAGCCCCTGCCGCCCGGGCGCCGCCGCGTCCTCGGCCTCGCCGCCGCTGCTCAGCGTGCCGGGCGCGCTCAGGGTGCCCGGCCCGCCGCGCCGGCCGACCCGGTCCCGCTCGCTCACCGCGGCAGGCCTGAGGCCAGTGAGTTGTATGGGGCAACTCTCATGGGGCGACTGTACCATCGGGGGAGTTGTACGGTACAACTATCCATGTGGACCCTTCGATGGAGGACGCGGACCTCGACCGGCTCCTCGCCCGGCTGCTGCGGGTGGTGAACCCGGCTGCCGTGCCGGGGGCCGGGGCCGGGACTGCGGCTGAAGGGGCAGAACAGGCGGAGCAGCCCGGCCAGCCCGACGGGCCCGACCGGCCCGCCACGGAGCATACTGCCGCAACCGAGGCGGGATTCCCCGCGGTTTCGGCTTCGGAGGCCCGCGCCCTGATCGAGCTGCTCGCGGCGCGGGGCATCGCCCAGGGCCAGCTGGCCGTCCTGCTGGGTCTGGAGAAGAGCACCGTGAGCCGGCTGGCGGCGGGCCTGGAGCGCAAGGGCTGGCTCAGGCGCGGGCGGGACGAGGAGAACCAGCGCTTCGTGCGGCTCTACCTCACCCCGGAGGGACGCGTGATCGCCGCCCAGGTGTGGCAGGCCTGGCAGTCACGTCAGGCGAGGATCCTGGCGGGCCTGTCGGCCGAGGAGCGCGCGGGCCTGGCGGCCGGGCTGCGTGGCCTGGTTCGCGGCCTGGCGGCCGAGGGCCTGCCGGAGGACGCCCCCGGCCCGCCCGGCCCACCTGGCCCGGCTGGCCCGGCTGAGCCCGGTGGGCCCGCGGAGGCGCCCGTGACGAGCCGGTACACCGAGACGCCGTCCGCCCGGTAGGCGAAGCGGAACCCGGACCGGGGCAGGAACTGCCGGAAAGCAGCGCTGTCCGTCCAGACGAGCACCCAGCCGACGTGCATCAGCCGCGCGCTGCGCCGCGCCGCGCGCAGCTGCGCCGGTGTGCCGCTCCCCAGGCCTGACTGGATCCGCAGCAGGGCGGCGTAGAAGGGCCGGCCGGTGATGCCCGTGAGGGTGGCGGGCGGGATCCGGGAGACGTAGGCGTCTGCCAGCGGGTGGCCGTCGGCGGTGGCCAGCACCATGCTCTCCGGCGGGAACGGCCGGCCGGCCACCGGCAGCCCGCCCCGGATGCCAAACGGAACGTCCACCACGATCGCGTGCGAACGGTCGGCCGCGATCGGCCCGTCCAGGGCGGGCAGCGCGGTCGGCATGACCCCGATCGGCCACATCCGGGTGGTGAGGTTGCCCGACCAGCCTGCCTCCAGGACGCCCAGCACGAGCAGCACCGCGAGCAGCGGCCGGGCGCGCGCGCCGAGCCAGCTGGCCGCCGCCCCCGCCAGCAGGGCCGCGGCCACCAGCCCGAGCTCGGTGAACCGGGCGGCCTCCCGGAAGTTGGCAAGGCCGGGGATCCGGACGAACCAGGTGAAGGGCATGAGCGCGGACATGGGCACCCCGTGCCACACGATGGCGAGCGGGTGGTACGCGCGGTCCAGGATCCACGGCACCGGGCCGAGGGCGAGCACCGAGCAGCCGCACCAGAGCAGCCCCAGCAGGCGGGCGGCGGGCCGCCGCCACGCGACCACCAGCCCGGCGAGCGCCGCCAGGCTCACCACCAGCCCGTAGCCGATCATCACCCAGCCGGCCCGGCCGTGGTAGTACAGCCCGGTCAGGCGGGCCAGGCCGTACCCGGACAGCCGGGGCGACGGCGCGAACATCTGCACCAGGCCGGCCCCGGACCCGGTGTAGTCGTCGGCCAGCACGGCCGGCGGAATCCGCGCCCCGCCGCTGGCCGTCTGCCAGATCATGGCGGCGAGCTGCGGGCTGGCGACGACGACGCAGGAGGTGGCCGCCAGGGCGACGGACCGCAGCTTGGCGAGCGAGGGCCGGCGGGTGAGCCAGGGCAGGAGGGTGAGCCCGGCCAGGATGACCACCAGCACCGCCGACTCCTGGTCGGTGAGCAGGGCCGCGCCAACGACGGCTCCGAGGGCGACGGCCTGGCGGCGGCCGGGCGCCCGCCGCAGGTGCACCGCCGCGGCCAGGGTCAGCGGCAGGAACAGCGCCCCGAGGGCCAGGTTCACCTGGTACCAGCTGCGCCAGGTGAGGTTGGAGGACAGGCCGAAGAACGCGCCAGCGGCCATCGCCCCGTAGCCGGTGGGCAGCCACAGCCGCGCCGCCCGGTACATCGCGTAGCACAGCAGGCCGGGGCAGGCGATGGAGAGCAGGTTGTAGGAGGCACTCGGGCCGAAGATGAGCGTGACAGGGGTCATCAGCAGGCCCGGCAGCGGCATCAGGGTGTGGTAGGCAAGCTGCTCGCCGACCGGCGCCGCGAGGTAGCTGGTCGCCCACGGGTTGCCGAGATGGGTCACCTGGCGGGCGAGCCACCAGAAACCCCAGACGTAGGCACCGGCGTCGCGCGACGAGGGCAGGGAGCCGGCCAGGTAGGTCACCCGGGGCCAGGTGACGGCGATCCCGGCGGCCAGGTAGCAGGTGAGCAGCGCCAGCTGGCGCGCTGGCCCGGATGAGGCCAGGCGCCGCCAGCGCCGGCCCGGCCGCGCGCCCGGCCAGCCGCGGGAGGGCGGCGTTCCCGGCTGGCTGCGGGAGGGTGCCAGGGGAAGCTGCGTGCCGTGCTGATCGCCGGCCTCCGCGGGCCACGCGCCGGCCCGGTCCGCCGTGCCGACGCCACCGCGCCCGGGCCGGCTGTCACCCTCCGGATCCATGCGCTCCCTGTGCCCCCATCTTGCGGGCCGCCATGCCTGCGAGCCTGGCCTGGCCACCATTTCGTCAAAGGAGTTTTGCACGAGCTGCGGAAGGGGCCGGTTATGACATCGACAAGCTTTGGTCAGGATAAGAGTGGACCCTCAAACCAGGTCACGAGCAGGGCTTTCTCTCATCAGAATTTGCCCGGAAGCAGAGCATGCGCGGCCTATTCGCGCGCGCGGCGCATGGCCGGTGACAGGGCGCAGCGGCCGCTTTTATGCAAAGCTGCGGTAACAAGTTTTTATGGCTGGTCTATATCGGGCGGCCGGCCCGTGGCCAGCGGATCGGCCCAGCGCACGAGCACGTTGCCGGGCCATTGCCTGCGCCTGAACCGGAATCGCGGCGCCCGGTCACCCCGGCGGCGGCCTCGTTCCCAGAGGGACTGGCGGTACCTCCGGGACTGGCGGTTTCCGGAGTGGGCTGACGGGGCATCTCCCCGTGGTACCGGTCCGGCTGGGGGTGGGGCGCGAGCGGGAGGTGAGTGCGTCGAGCGTCGTGCTTCTGCCGCACGCCCCTGCCAGTGTCGTGGCCGCGCGCTGGCACATCGGCGTGCACCTGCGCGAGGCGGGCATTGTCACCCCGGCGATCGGCGACGCCACCCTGGTGGTGAGCGAACTGCTGACCAACGCGATCCGGCATGCCCGGCCGCTGCCCGGTGCCCGGGTGCTGGTGGCATGGGCGCTGCGCGAGCGGTCGCTGGAGGTGGCGGTGAGCGACGGCGGCAGTACGACCCGGCCACGGACCGCGCAGCCCTCGCTGTCCTCGATCGGCGGGCGCGGGCTCGCCATCGTCGAGCACCTGTCCTGCCGCTGGGGAGTCCTGACCAGTGACTTCGGGCTCACGGTCTGGGCCATCCTGCCCGCACCGAGCCCCGGCCGGCCTGCCGGCAGCCGTGGCGGCTACCGCGGTGATGCCGCCGGCCTGGCCCGCCAGCAGGCCTAAACCGGTCACCCTGCGTCAGCCGGCCGCGCCGTCCGGGCGGAGATATGGTCCGCGGGCCGCCGGACCGGTAAGGTGCCGGACGTGGAACTACGAGTGTCGAGCCGGGCCCAGGGCGATCACACCATCGTGACGCTCGCTGGTGAGATCGACCTCTACACCGCCCCCCGGCTGCAGAGCGAGCTGGTCGCCGCGATGCGATCCGCGGATCCGGCCCTGGTCGTGGTGGACATGTCCGGGGTGGAGTTCTGCGACTCCACCGGGATGAACGTCCTGCTCGCCGCCCACCGGCAGGCCTGCGAGCGGGGTGGCGACCTCGCGCTCGCCGCGCCGCGCGCGCCGGTCCGCAAGATTCTGGAAGTGACCGGCCTGGCGTCGGTGTTCACCGTCCACGACGACGTCGCCACGCTGACCGGCCAGTAACCGCGAGCCGTCACCGGGGACCGGCCAGTGGCCGCAGGTGCCCTCGGGAGAAGCGGCTGGTAGCCGCGGGCCGCCGCCGAGAGCCGGCCGCGGGCCGCGGGCCGCCACTAAGATCGGCCCATGGTGCGCAGCGGTGACGTCGCCGTCGTCATCCCCGCCAGGAACGAAGCCGACCGCGTCGGGGCGACCGTGGCCGGGGCCGCCGGGCTGCCCGGGGTCGACCTTGTGCTGGTGGTGGACGACGGCTCCCGGGACGGCACCGCCACCGCCGCGGCCGGTGCCGGGGCGTCCGTGGTGCGCCACTCCCGCAGCCGCGGCAAGGCCGCCGCGATGGAGAGCGGCGCGGAGGCGGTCCGGCTGCTTGACACACGTGATCGCCGTCCGCAGCCCCGTCACCTGCTGTTTCTCGACGGCGACCTGGGCCAGACCGCCGCTGACGCGGCGCCGCTGACCGAGCCGGTGCGGGCCGGTGAGGCCGACATGACCATCGCGGTCTTCACTGACCGGGTCGTCCGCGGCGGCCACGGTTTCGTTGTCGCGCTGTCCGGTGCTGGCATCGAGCGGGCCACCGGGTGGCGCCCGGCCCAGCCGCTCAACGGCCAGCGCTGCCTGACCAGAGCCGCGTTCGAGGCCGCCCGGCCGCTGGCACCGGGGTTCGGCGTGGAGACGGCCCTCACCATCGACCTGCTCCGCCGGGGCATGCGGATACGGGAGGTGGAGGTGCCGCTGGCGCACCGGGCCACCGGCACCGACTGGCGGGCCCAGCTGCACCGTGCCCGGCAGTTCGCCGACGTCGCCCGCGCGCTGGCGGTCCGCCAGGCGGGGGCACGCAGGCCCGGCAGCCGTCAGGCAGGGCCCGGCAGCCGTCAGGCAGGGCCTGGCAGCCGGCCGGCCGAGCCCACGAGCCGGGAGCCAGAGCCCGGCCGCGGATGAGCCACGACGCCGGAGCCACCACGCGCCAGGCACACATGGCGCGGCCAGGCGCCGCACCTGGTACCGCACCCCGGGCCGTCGCCGGGGGCCGTGCCGGGCGGGCTGGCCTGGCCGCCACAGCCGTCAGCATCGGCGCGACCGTCACGGCCGGGCTGGCCGGCCCGTCGGCGATGGAGCCAGCCCTGCCCGGCCGGCCGGGCCAGCCGCCGTGGGCGCTGGGCCTCCACCTGCCGCCCTACGCCGCGATCGGCCTGGCCGCGGCCGGCCTGGCGGCGGGCACGGCCGGCCTTGGCCTGTGCCTGCACGCCGCCCGGCGCGGCTGGTCAGTGCGGCCCCGGGCGATCCTGGTGGCAGGCCTGATCGCGGCCACGGCGGTCACGCTGGCACCGCCGTTTGGCTCCTCGGATCAGCTGTCCTACGCCGCCTACGGGCGGATGGTGGTCACCGGCCATGACCCTTACCTCACCACCCCTGCCATGCTCGCCCGGCTCGGCGATCCGGTGGCGCGGGCGGTGCAGGACTGGCGGCACAGCCCGTCCGTGTACGGCAGCCTCGCCACTGGCGGCCAGGCGCTGGCGTCCTGGGTCGGCGGGGATTCGGCCCGGCTCACGGTGTTCGTGCTGTCGCTGCTCGGGCTGGCCGCCTTCGCCGGCACCGGGCTGCTGCTGCACCTGCTCACCCGCGGCAGCCGGGAGCGCCAGCTGCGCGCCGGGCTGCTGTGGACGCTGAACCCCCTGCTCCTGCAGGTGCTGGTAGCCGGTGCGCACGTGGACAGCCAGGCGATCGTCTTCGCCGTCGCCGCGATCGCGATCTTCGCGCTCGGCGCGCCCGGGAGATGGGCGCGCGGCACGCCTGGGAGGTGGCCGCGCGGGGTGCCTGGGAGGTGGCCGCGCGGGGTGCCGGTGATCCGGGTGGCACACCCAGGCGCCCCGGCCGGCCCGCGCCCGCTGCGCCTGCTGGCGGCGGCGGCGGCAGCGGGCGCGGCAGCCGGGCTGGCGGCGGCGGTGAAACTCTCCTACCTGATGGTCGCGGCCGGCCTGGTGGTGGCCGCCCTGCTGGCCTGGTGGCCGCGGGGCGCATCCCGCGCCTCAGCCGGTCCGGGCGGGCCAGCCCGGGTACCCGGCCAATCCGGCGCACCCCGCTCAGTTGGCCCACCCGGCTCAGCCGGCCGGTGGCGCCCGCTGGCCCTGGCGGCCGGCGGGGTGACGGCCGGGTTCGCGGTGACGGCGGCGGCGGCCCTGCTGCCCTGGGGGCCGCAGTCGATTGACCCGGCACTGCGGGCGGGCAGCTATGTCTCCATCGGCTCGCCGTGGCGCGCGGTCAGGTCCGGCCTGCGGCTGCTGATGGGCGAGACCGCCGCGGACAACCTGGTCAGGGCCGGGGCGGTCATCCTCGCGGTGGCCCTGCTGATGCTCTTCGCCCGGCCGCTGCGCAGCCTGGCCAGCGCGCTCACCAGCGGCCCAGCCGCGGCAGCGCGGGCCGCCGGCGACTCAGCGGCCGCAGCGCACGTCACCGGTGACTCAGCTGCGGCGGCGCAGCTCACCGGGCCCCAGCTGACGGTGCTGGCGGGGGCGAGCTGCTTCGTGCTGGGGTTCGCCTGGCTGGTCGCCTGGCCGTACGTGCTGCCCTGGTACGACGGGCTGGCGTGGGCGCTGCTCGCGCTGCTGCCGTGGGCGCCGCTGCCGTGGGCCGCACTGGACTGGCTGGTGCTGGCGCGGACGGCGGCCCTGGCGTTCGGCTACCTGCCGGCCCGGGGGATCGCGCTGCCCGCCGACCTGGGCTGGCTGCAGTCCGTGGTCAGGACCGTGCTGACCCCGCTCGCCCTGCTCGCGCTCACGGCCATCCTGGTGCTGCTCCTGTGGCCCCACCGGCCCCCCCGGACGCGTTGACCCCCGGGCCGGCCGCTGCACGGCGCGAGCTGGGCCGGGCAGGTGGCAGGATGAGCGGGAGCCAGGCAGAGCCAGAGCCGGGCAGATCCGGGCAGAGCCAGAGCTGGCGGTCACCGGCGGGGCAGTTCGCCCCCTGCCCAGACGTCCCGCCAGCTCAGGAGGGTGCAGACGATGCCAGTCCGTTATGCCTATCTGGGGCCCGAGGGGACCTTCACCGAGGCCGCGCTCGCGGAGTTCGAGCCAGCGGCGCTGGCGGAGGCGATGCCCTGCTCCAGCATCCAGGCCACTCTGGAGGCCGTGCGCAGCGGGGCGGCCGGGCGGGCGGTGGTGCCGATCGAGAACTCGGTCGAGGGGGCGGTCACCGCCACCCTGGACGAGCTCGCCGCCGGGCCGGACCTGACCATCCAGGCCGAGCTGCTGCTGCCGGTGACGTTCGCCCTGCTGGGCAGGGAGGGAACCGGGCTGGCGGACATCAAGACCGTGGGCGGCCATCCGCAGGCGCAGCCGCAGTGCCGCCGCTGGCTCGCGCAGCACCTGCCGGACGCGGAATGGCGGCCCGCGTCGTCGAATGCCGAAGCCGCGCGCCAGGCCGCCGACGGGCAGATCGACGCCGCGCTGGCCGGGGCGTTCGCCGCCAGCCGGTACGGGCTGGCCGTGCTGGCTGGCGAGGTGAACGACGTGCCGGACGCGGTGACCCGGTTCGTGGTGGTGAGCCAGCCGGGCCCGGTGGCCGCCGCCTCCGGCGCCGACCGGACCTCGCTGGTGGCCTTCCTGCGGGAGGACCACCCCGGCGCGCTGATGGAGCTGCTGACCGAGTTCGCCGTCCGCGGCATCAACCTGACCCGGATCGAGTCCCGGCCGACCGGGGACGGGCTGGGCAAGTACTGCTTCTCCATCGACTGCGAGGGCCACCTCGACGACGCGCGGGTCGGCGAGGCGCTGATGGGCCTGCGGCGGGTCTGCGCCGACGTCCGGTTCCTCGGCAGCTACCCGCGCTGTGACGGCGGGCGCACCCAGGTCCGGGCCGGCACCTCCGACGCCGAGTTCGCGCAGGCTGCGGCCTGGCTCGGGCGCCTGCGTTACGGCCGCGTGTAGGGCATCGCTGGCACGCCGCCTGCC
>DATIXO010000005.1:0-50501 GCA_035518495.1 Streptosporangiaceae bacterium | reverse complement strand
GACAGCGCCAGGTGCGCGCCCCGCTTGTTGCCCGCCAGCGCGTGCACCTCGTCCACGATGACCGTGTCCACGCCGCGCAGGGCGTCGCGGGCCCGGGAGGTCAGGATGAGGAACAGCGACTCCGGGGTGGTGATGAGGATGTCCGGCGGCTTGGTGGCCAGGCGCCGCCGCTCGTCCGCCGCGGTGTCGCCGGTGCGGACCGCCACCCCGATGTCGGGCTCGGGCAGCCCGCGCCGCCGCGCCACCTGGCGGATCCCGGCCAGCGGCGCGCGCAGGTTCCGCTCGATGTCCACCGCCAGCGCCTTGAGCGGGGAGATGTAGAGCACCCGGCAGCGCAGTTTCGGGTCGGCCGGAGCCGGGTCGCTGGCCAGCCGGTCCAGGGCCCACAGGAAGGCGGCCAGCGTCTTGCCCGATCCGGTCGGCGCGATGACCAGCGTGTTGTCACCGGCCGCGATCGCCGCCCAGGCCTGGGCCTGGGCCTGGGTGGGCTCGCTGAACGCGCCGGTGAACCAGTCGCGGGTGAGCGTGCCGAAACCGGCCAGCGGGTCAGCATGCGGGGACGTGCCGTTGCTGGCGGCCGGTTCCCCGGCTGCGGGCACGCGGCCACGCCCCGGCGCGGCGGGCGCGTCCAGGGAGGTGGGCCGGCGGGCAGGCACGTACTCCATCCTGCCCGCTGCCGCCGACAGTCCGGCCGTCAGCCCTGGAGCCGGACGGCGAGCAGGCACACGTCGTCGTCGCGGGCGTCCGTGCCGAGCATGCGCTCCCGCACGGCGGCGCAGGTCTGCTCCGCGGTGAGGGTGGCCGATTGCCGCATGATGCCGGCCAGCGTGTTCAGGCCGTCGGTGAGATCACGGTGGCCGTTTTCGATGAGCCCGTCGGTGTAGTTGAGCAGCATGCTCCCGGCGGGGAGCTGCCGCCGGCCGACCGGGTAGGCGGTGTCGGGGGAGGCGCCGAGCATGCTGCCGGCCACCTTGTCGAGGTAGTCGACCTGGCCGCCGCCGGTGGCGACGAGCGGCGGGAGATGCCCGGCGATGGCATAGGCCAGCTCGCCGCTGGACGGATCGAGTACGGCGTACACGGCGGTGGCGAGTGCCTCGGGCAGCAGCCGGGCCAGGGCGGTGTTGGTCCGCTCCAGCACCTCGCCCGGGTCGGGGTAGTCGATCGCGTAGGCACGGAGCATGCTGCGCAGCTGGCCCATGATCGATGCCGAGGTGATGCTGTGGCCCGTCACGTCGCCGATCACCAGCCCGACCCGGCCGCCGTCCAGCTGGAAGGCGTCGTACCAGTCGCCCCCGACGTCGGCGCCCTCGGTGGCGGGCAGGTAGCACACCGCCAGGTCCAGCTGGCTGATGCTGGGCAGGGCGCCGGGCAGGACGGATCGCTGGAGGGTTTCCGCGATCGTGTGCTCCCGGGCGAACGTGTCCGCGGTGGCGAGCCCGTCGGCCAGGCGGCGGGCGAACTCCTCGACCACCTCGATGTCCATGGCAGTGAAGGCGGGCCGGCCGGCGTCGCGGGTGAGGCTGAGCACACCGGCCGGGTGCTTGTCCACCATCAGCGGGATCGCCAGCACGCTGTCGGCCTGCAGCTGGACCAGGACGTCGACCAGGCCCGGGGCAAGGTCCTCGTCCCACCCCGCCAGCTGCGCCTTGGCGTCGCGCAGCAGCTGGCTGGTCCCGGTGGCGTAGGCGGTCTGGACCGACATCGGGCCCACCGGGGGGATCTTGTGGTGGCGGAACTCGGCGAGCACGGGAGCACGGGCCGGGTCGCTATGGACCAGCGAGGTGGCGTGCAGGGTGCCGTCAGCGGCCGGCAGCCACACCACGCAGTGGTCGCCCAGTACCGGCACCACCAGATGGGCGGCGTGCTCGAGCATCTCCTGCCGGTCTCGCCCGGCGGCCAGCATGTCCCCGGCGCGCAGCAGGAAGGTGAGCCGTTCGGTGGTCCGGTCGGCCTCGGCCTTGGTGGCCTGCTCCCTGGCGAGCAGCTCGGCCCGCTCCCGCTCGGCCCGCTGACGGTCGGTCAGGTCGACGACAAAGGTCACCCAGCGCAAGGGGTCGGGGTCGACCACCGCCCCCCCGATGAGGACCGGGACCCGGTGCCCGTCCCGGTGGATGTACTCCTTCTCCAGCGCCGGAACCACGCCGCTGCGGCGCAGCTGCTCCACGGCGGCCACATCGGCGCTGGCGTACTCCGCCGGAGTGATCGACTGATAGGAGATCCGCCCAGCCTCCAGGTCGTCCCGGCTGTAGCCGATGAGGTCGAGGAAGAAGTCGTTGGCCTCGTGGATCTGCCGCTCGCTGCTGACGATCACGCCGAGCGCGTTGGCCTCGCGCAGCCGGCCGAGCAGGGCGTTGCTCTCCCGCAGGGCCGCCTCCACCCGGCGCTGCTCGGTCAGGTCGGTGAACATCACGTAGACCCGCTGCGGCCGGCCCTGCTCGTCCCGGGAGTCCGGCACCGCGGTGGCCCGCAGCCAGCGGATCTCACCTGTCCGGCCGTGCGGCATGCCGAGCGTCATGTCGTGGACCATCTCGTTGGTCCGCAGCGCCCTGCTCAGCGGCAGCTCCTCCGGGCGGAGCGGGGAACCGTCCTCGTGCACCGCCCGCTGGGCGGTGGACAGCGGCCAGGTGGTCATCTCAGACTCGGTCAGCCCGAGGATCTGCCGCGCCGCCGGGTTGGTGCTCAGCACCGAGCCGTCGGCGGCGTAGTGGATGATGCCCTGCGGCATGGTCTCGAACAGGCCGCGCAGCCGCTCCTCCGTCACCGTGAGCCGGGCAGCTTCCTCCTCCAGCTCCCGGCGGCCCTGGACGTGCGCGGTCACGTCGGTGGCGTACACCAGCACCCCCGCGACCGCCCCGTCGCTGTCACGAACCGGCTGGCAGGCATAGTCCACGAACAGCTGCTCGGCATGCCCGTGGCGGCGGAGCAGGAACCCCGCCTCGCTGCCGCTGGCCGGCTCGCCGGTCGCCATGACCTGGTGGAGTGTCTCCAGCTCCTCGGCCAGTTCCGGCATGGCCTCGGCCAGCGGCTTGCCGAGCATGTCCCGGCCGCCGAGAAGCCGGGAGCAGGCTTCGTTGAGGAAATCAATGACCAGGCTGGGCCCGGACAGGTAGGCCACCGCGGCGGGCAGGCTCATCAGCAGGTCCCGCATGAGAGCGGGCCCGTATGGTGCGGTGTCCCCGCGTGGGACCGGAACCGAGATCTCCCCACCCCCCCGGCAGCAGTGAACAGGCACCTCGTGCAGGATATCCCTGTTGATCAGTATCTGTGCTGCTAAACGGGCTTGTATTTGGTCAATGGACGGCTTTGAGCCTAGCCCAGACCGCGGACTGAGCCGGTCAGCTTGCCCGCCGTGCCACGGATTTCGCAGATAATCGTCCGTTCGCCCGCGTTCCACGCGCCCTGGTCGGGAAAAACGTACGACTCGGCCAGGACTGTGGTGGCCAGTTCCGGGTTGAGGTAGGAGCCGAGCCTGGCCGTGCAGCCCTGGCGTGCCAGGGTCCCGATGGCCGTGGTCCCCGGCCAGCGCTGCCCGGTCAGCCCGAACCTGGCGTAGATCTCGGCGTCGTGCGGCTGGCTGCAGGGCACGACGGTGGGCGAGGAGATTCCGCCCGGCCCGTAGCTGACGCACTCGCCGGTGCGCAGCCGGAAGACGGCGGGCAGCGCGAGCGCGGCGTGGGCCCGCTGGTGCAGCAGCAGGACGGCGGCGAAGCTGCCGAGGCCGATCAGGCAGATGGCAGCCGACCCGCCGATGAGGAGGGCGCCGCGGGACCGCCGCCGTCGCGGTGTGCTGCCGGGGCTGCTGGGGGTGGCCGGATGGGCTGGCCCGTCCGGCGGTGCGAGCGCGGTTCCCGGCCCGGGGCCGGCGGGGCCGGCGGGCGCGGGAGCGGTTTGCGGGCCGCCAGCGCTGGCCGGCCCGCCGGGTGGCGTGGGCGCGGCGCCGGTTCCTGGGCCTGGGGGGGAAGCGCGGCCTTCGGCGGCCTCGGGTGTGACCGCCGGCTCCGGCAGCCCGGTCCCGGCTGCCGGCTCGGCCGGCGGTCCGTTCCCGGACTCTTCCCGGAGGGTCATCCCTTGCTCCCGCGCGATTCGCGATAGGCCTGTCGGAAATCTTCCCCAGTCAAGCTTGAGGCATTCTTAACGAAAGTTCACAATTGTTCCTCTGCTGTTTCCCTGCCGCGCGCGGCCCAGCGGGCCGGTAGCCTGGGCGCCGTGCGTCTGACGGTGTTCTGGGAGCGGATGCGGGCGCAGTTCGGCGACTCCTACGCGGCGAGCGTGGCCAAGGATTTCGTGCTGGCGGGCCTGGGCGGCCGCACCGTGGACCAGGCGCTCGCCGATGGCGTGGACGCGAAGACCGTGTGGCGGGCGGTGTGCGAGGCGTTCGACGTGCCGGATCGGCTGCGCTAGGGACTCACCCCGGTTACCGGCGTGTTGCCTTCACGGTCGAACAGTTGTTCGTCTAAAGTAGGCGGCTGTGTGGCGGTCTGCGGAGCGGGCGCCGTGACGCAGGCCACGCAGCGGACCAGTGCGCGGAGTTTTGTCGGTGGCGGCGCGTAGCGTTCCGGCCGACAGGAAGCCTTGATCCCGACGGGAGTATCCATGGCAGGCAGCGACAGGCCGGGCGGCAAGGCGGGCGACAGGGAGAAGTCCCTGGAGACCGCGCTCGCCCAGATCGAGCGGCAGTTCGGCAGGGGTTCGATCATGCGGCTCGGCGACGAGGCCCGCGCACCGATCGAGGTGATCCCGACCGGGGCGATCGCGCTGGACGTCGCGCTCGGCATCGGCGGTCTTCCCCGCGGCCGGGTCGTCGAGATCTACGGGCCGGAGGGCAGCGGGAAGACCACCGTGGCGCTGCACGCGGTCGCCAGCGCGCAGAAGGCCGGCGGCATCGCCGCCTTCATCGACGCAGAGCACGCGCTCGACCCGGATTACGCCAAGAAGCTCGGTGTCGACACCGACGGGCTGCTTGTCTCCCAGCCCGACACCGGCGAGCAGGCGCTGGAGATCGCCGACATGCTGATCCGCTCCGGCGCGATCGACGTGGTCGTCATCGACTCGGTCGCCGCGCTGGTGCCACGGGCCGAGATCGAGGGCGAGATGGGCGATAGCCATGTCGGCCTGCAGGCCAGGCTCATGTCCCAGGCGCTGCGCAAGCTCACCGGCGCGATCAGCCAGACCAAGACCACCGCGATCTTCATCAACCAGCTGCGGGAGAAGGTCGGGGTGCTGTTCGGCTCGCCGGAGACGACCAGCGGCGGGCGGGCGCTGAAGTTCTATTCCTCGGTCCGGCTCGACGTGCGCCGGATCGAGACGCTCAAGGACGGCACCGAGGCCGTTGGCAGCCGTACCCGGATCAAGGTCGTCAAGAACAAGCTGGCGGCGCCATTCCGGAGCGCGGAGTTCGACATCCTGTTCGGGTTCGGGATCAGCAAGGAAGGCGGCCTGATCGACCTCGGCGTCGAGCAGGGGATCGTGCGCAAGTCCGGCGCCTGGTACACCTACGAGGGCGATCAGCTGGGGCAGGGCAAGGAGAACGCCCGGGCCTTCCTCCGCGACAACCCCGACCTGGCCAACGAGATCGAGAAGAAGATCAAGGAGAAGCTCGGCGTGGGCCCGCGCCTGGATGCGGACCCCGCTGCCAGCGGCGGCCCGGGGGCGAACGGGAACCTGAGCGTGGCTCCCGACGTGGTGCCGGGCGATGTCCCGGGCTCCCCGTCGAACACCAGCCTGGCCGGCGTCCCTGGTGGTGCCCGGTAACCACGCGCCGGTGGCAGCGGGGACCGGCCCAGATCCGCAGGAGGCGGCGCGGCAGATCTGCCTGCGGCTACTGGCCGCTGCGCCGCGCACCCGGGCGCAGCTTGCCAGCGCGCTGCGCCGCCGCCGGGTACCGGAGGATGTCGCGGAGGCCGTGCTCGGCCGTTTCGCTGAGGCGCGGCTGATCGACGACGCCGCGTTCGCCCAGGCGTGGGTCGAGACCAGGCATCATGGCCGCGGTCTCGCGCGGCGGGCGCTCTCCGCCGAGCTCCGCCAGCGGGGCGTCGCCGCTGAGGACGTACGAGCGGCGGTCGGCTCGCTCGGCGACCACGACGAGCTCGCGGCGGCACGGCGGCTGGTGGCCAGGCGGGTCGAGGCGACCCGGGGCCGCCCGCTGCCGGCCAGGGTGCGTCACCTCGTCGGCGTGCTGGCCCGCAAGGGTTACCCGGCCGGGCTCGCCTTCCAAGTGGTGCGCGAGGCGCTGGAAGAGGAGGGCCAGCGTGGCCTGGCAGCCGGGCCCGGCCTGGAAGCCCTGTCTGACCTGGACAATGTGTTCGGCTCCGACCTGGACAATGGCCCCGGGCCGGGCATCGCGGCGGACGGGGCGGCTGGCGACGAATGGGCAGCGGGCTGACCCGGGAAGATCGCGCCGGGCAAAGCATGCTTGCCCAAATCGTTATCTAGGCTTAACCTCACGGCAGCGAGGTGTTGGTCCGCAAACGCGGATGTAAATAGACGAAAAGGCCCGGCAGCCGGTCGCGCCCGGCTGCCGGACCAGGAAGCTGCGCCCACCAGGGCCCCCTGGCGAGCCGCTCGCCCTGCCAGGTTGACGGCCCGCCCGGAGGTACCTGGCTGGTGCGTGGGCACACCCGGGCTGGTGGCGGCCGGCCCGGCACCGGACAGGCTGGAGGCAGGGCGGTTGGCCAGGGACGATGCCCCCCTGGCCGGCTGGGCCGGATCTCCGGCAGCGTCCGTGGCGAGGCAGCCAGGGGGGCGCGGGCTGCCGCCCGATGGCTGTGACTCGCCGCGGACGATAGACGCCGCGGACGGCGCGCGTGACCCCTCGCCGCAGGGAGAACCGGCACCTGCTGCCGGTATCCGGGCCAGCGAGCAGGATTGGGGTGCGCCATGAGCAGCGCTATCGCCATCGTGGCCGCGGTGATCGGTCTGGTGGCCGTGCTCGCCGCAGCCGGTCTGCTGGTCGTCATCACCCGCCGTTCCCAGCCGCCCGCGGCCGCCACTCATGCGGACCCCCACGCCACGCCCGCCCGCAGTCCCGCCGCCGGGCTCACGCCCGAGGAGCAGCGGCAGTGGGCCGACGCCGCCGCCGGGGCCGAGCAGGCCCGGCAGCGGCTCGAAGAGGCGAGCCGGGCGGCCGAGCAGGTCAGGGCGGCCGCCGAAACCGACGCCGCCGAGATCGTGCGCCGCGCCGAGGAGGCTGCCGAGAAAATCACGAAGGCGTGCACGGAAGCCGAGGCCGATCTCCGGGACGCCAAGGACGAGGCGGCCCAGCTGCGGGTGGACCTGGAGCGCCGCGAGGTCCGGCTGGCCGAGCGGGAGCGTCGGCTGGATGGGGAACTGGAGACGCTGGAACAGCGTTTCAGCGCCCTGGACCAGGCCAGGCAGGAACTGGACCGTGAGCGCGGGGAACTGGCCCGGCTCGAGGACGAGCGCCGCGAGGTGCTGGAGCGCGCCGCCGGGCTCGCCGCCGACCAGGCCAAGGCGGAGCTGGTCGCGAGCATCGAGAACCAGGCCAAGCGGGAGGCCGCGATCATCGTCAGGGAGACCGAGAACCAGGCCAGGCGCGACGGCGAGAACCGGGCCAGGCGGATCGTCACCCTCGCCATCCAGCGGGTGGCGGCCGAGCAGACCAGCGAGTCCGTCGTGTCCGTGCTGCACCTGCCCGGCGACGAGATGAAAGGCAGGATCATCGGCCGCGAGGGGCGCAACATCCGGGCGTTCGAGTCGGTGACCGGTGTCAACCTCATCATCGACGACACGCCCGAGGCTGTCCTGCTCTCCTGCTTCGACCCGGTCCGGCGCGAGGTGGGCAGGCTGACCCTGGAGCGCCTGGTGCTCGATGGGCGCATCCACCCGCAGCGGATCGAGGAGGCCTACGAGCGCAGCAAGGCCGAGGTGGCGCAGCTGTGTGTCCGCGCGGGCGACGACGCCATGGTGGAACTCGGCATCACCGACATGCACCCCGAGCTGGTGACGCTGCTCGGGCAGCTCCGCTACCGCACGTCCTACGGCCAGAATGTGCTGGGTCACCTGGTGGAGTCGGCCCACATCGCCGCCATGATGGCCAGCGAGCTGGGGATGGACCCGGCCCTGCTCAGGCGCTGCACCGTGCTGCACGACATCGGCAAGGCGCTCACCCACGAGGTCGAGGGCAGCCACGCACTGATCGGCGCCGAGATCGCGCGCAGGTACGGCGAGTCGGCCGACGTGGTGCACGCGATCGAAGCGCACCACAACGAGGTCGAGGTGCGCACGGTCGAGGCCGTGCTCACCCAGGCCGCCGACGCCATCAGCGGCGGGCGCCCGGGAGCGCGGCGGGAATCACTCGAGGCGTACGTGAAGCGGCTGGAGCGACTGGAAGAGATCGCCACCGCCCACGACGGGGTGGAGAAGGTCTTCGCGATGCAGGCGGGCCGGGAGATCAGGGTCATGGTCAAGCCGGACCGGGTCGACGACATCCAGGCACAGGTCATCGCCCGGAACGTGGCGAAGCAGGTCGAGGACGAGCTGACCTACCCCGGGCAGATCCGGGTCACGGTGGTCCGGGAGTCGCGGGCTACCGAGTTCGCCCGCTGACGATCTCCAGCGCGGGGATGCCCGGTGCGCTGAACCCGAGGATCTGGGCGTAGAAGGAGAGCTCTGCCTCCAGGCTTCTGATGATCGTCTCGGCCCGGCGGAAACCGTGCGACTCGCCCTCGAAGGTCAGGTGGGCGTGACGGATGCCGTGTGCGGCCAGCTGGGCGGCGATGGCCTCCGACTGGGCCGGCGGCACGACCGGGTCGTCGGCGCCCTGCAGCAGCAGGATGGGGCAGGTCGCCCCCGTCACGTGGCCCACGGGGGAGCGCTCCACGTAGACCGCCTCGTACCCCGGCAGCGGCCCGACCATGCCGTCCAGGTAGCGCGACTCGAAGTCGTGTGTGTGGGCTGCGAGCTCCCGCAGGTCCGCGACACCGTAGTAGGACACCGCCGCGCTGAACACCGAGCCGGAGCCGGCGTGGGTCGTCACGGCCGCCAGCGTCGTCCAGCCGCCGGCCGAGCCACCGCGGATCGCGAGCCGGCCGCCGTCGGCCTGGCCGGTGTCGGCCAGCGCCCGCGCGGCCGCGATCGCGTCCTCCACGTCCACCACCCCCCACTGGCGGCGCAGCCGTTCCCGGTAGCGGCGGCCGTAGCCGGTCGAGCCCCCGTAGTTGACGTCCACGATGCCAATGCCCCGGCTGGTGAAATAGGCCTTCTCCAGGTCGAGCAGGGGCACCGCGTTCGCACTGGGGCCGCCGTGTACCCAGACCACATAGGGGGCCAGCTCGCCTTCGGGCGCGGTCACCCCCGGGTTGGCCGGCGGGTACACCAGGGCGTGGACCGTCCGCCCGAACGACCCCTCCAGCAGCACCTGGCGGGGGACTGGCAGGTACGCGGTGTCCGGTACGGCATCCGGCTCCTGCCAGAGCACCTCCAGCGTGCCGGTGGCGGCATCGACCCGGACGATGGACAGCGGTACCGTCGGCCCGCCCGCGACCCCCAGGATGGACATCCCGTCCGCCGACAGGCCGGAGGCGAAGACCGGGTACCCGATGTCGAGGTCGGCCAGTTCGGCGGTCTCCGGGTCAAGCAGTCCCAGCCGCATCCCGCCGACGCCGTGCAGGACCGCGAGCCTGCCGTCGCCCAGCATCGCGTACGGGCGGTCGCCGAGCTGCCAGAGCGGGCCCGCGAACTCCTCCTCGGCCGGGTAGAGCGCCTGCGGCGGCTGGCCGACCAGGCCCACCTGGTAGAGGTTCCACCAGCCCGGCCAGTCGGTGGCCACGTACAGGGTGGTGGCGTCCCGCCACAGCGGCGCCAGCACCGACTCCTGCATGCCGCCCTTCACCAGCCTGCCCCGGCCGGGCATGCCGTCCTCGATCGGCGCCACCCGCAGCTCGGTGCCGTCCCACGGCATGCGCGGGTGGTTCCAGCAGATCCAGGCCAGCCGCTTGCCGTCCGGGGAAGGAGTGGGGAACGCATAGAAGTCCGAGCCCGAGACGAGCTCCCGGACAGCGTCGGGGCGGCCGGCCGCCGAGCCGTCGAGCGGGATCGCGACGATGGCGCGGGTCACCTTGCCGTCGTGATGGCGCTCCTGGATGCACCACACCTCGCCGCGGTCGGGGGAGAGCGTGAAGTCGGCATACCGCAGCGATGGCTGCCCGGCGCCGCCCCCCGGCTCTGGGGTCAGCGGCCGCGGGCCGGCGCTCTCGCCGCCGGGACCGGCCGGCTCCAGGAAGTAGAGCCGCTGGTCTGCGTAGTTCGCGAAGATGATCGCGGCCGGGCCGCCAGCGGCCCCCCGGGCGGGCACCGGCAGGTAGGACAGCCCGCCGTACTCGTGCACCCGGGTCCGCGCGTCCCACGGCTGCGGCAGCAGGCTGCGCTGCTTGGCATCCGCGCCGAGATGCATGACCGTCACCCGCCCGCCCTCACCCGGAAGGCGTTCCTGCCACCACACGTCCTTGCCGATGCCACGCGGATAGGAGACCAGCCGCCGCCGGCCCGCCACGTCAGCGGCGGTGATCGGGGATGGCCAGGTGCCGTAGGGGAGTGCCGGGGGCGGCGGGGGCGGTGGGGGCGTCAGGCTCTCAGTCATGGCAGTATCGTCTACCACTCCCCGGCCCGCCACGAACAAATTCCGGGTATGGCACCGCACACGCGTACCCTCATATGTCGACATGGACGACGTGCGCACCTACCAGATCCGCACCTACGGGTGCCAGATGAACTTCCACGACTCCGAGCGCCTGGCCGGCCTGCTGGAGGAGGCCGGCTACCAGCGGGTCGCCAGCGGCGGCACCCCGGACGTGGTCGTGTTCAACACCTGTGCCGTGCGGGAGAACGCCGACAACCGGCTGTACGGCAACCTCGGTCACCTGCTGCCGGTGAAGAACGCCCGGCCGGGCATGCAGATCGCCGTCGGCGGCTGCCTGGCGCAGAAGGACCGGGCCGGCATCGCGGCCCGGGCGCCGTGGGTCGATGTGGTGTTCGGCACCCACAACATCGGCTCGCTGCCGGTGCTGCTGGAGCGGGCACGGGTGCAGGAGCGGGCACAGGTCGAGATCGTCGAGTCGCTGGAGCGGTTCCCGTCGGTCCTGCCCGCCCGCCGCGACTCCCCCTACGCGGCCTGGGTCGCCATCTCCGTCGGTTGCAACAACACGTGCACGTTCTGCATCGTCCCGAGCCTGCGCGGGCGGGAGGAGGACCGCCGCCCCGGTGATGTGCTCGCCGAGATCCGGGCCCTGGTCAGCGACGGGGTCCTGGAGGTCACGCTGCTGGGGCAGAACGTCAACTCCTACGGCGTGGGGTTCGGGGACCGCCAGGCGTTCGGCATGCTGCTGCGTGCGTGCGGGGAGATCGATGGCCTGGAGCGTGTCCGGTTCACCTCGCCGCACCCGGCCGATTTCACCGACGACGTGATCGAGGCGATGGCCGCCACCCCGAACGTCATGCCGCAGCTGCACATGCCGCTGCAGTCCGGGTCCGACGCCGTGCTGCGGGCGATGCGGCGCGCCTACCGGCGGGAGAAGTACCTGCGGATCCTGGCGCGGGTGCGGGCGGCCATCCCCGGCGCCGCGATCACCACTGACATCATCGTCGGTTTCCCCGGCGAGACCGAACACGACTTCGCCGCCACCCTGGACCTGGTCCGGCAGGCCCGGTTCGCCGGGGCGTTCACGTTCCAGTACTCGCCGCGGCCGGGAACCCCCGCCGCTGCCATGGACGGGCAGGTGCCGCCGGAGGCGGTGGCGGAACGCTATGAGCGGCTGGCCGCGCTGGTGGCAGAAGTCGCGCTGGCGGAGAACGAGGCACTGGTCGGCCGCCAGGTCGAGGTGCTGGTGGCTGAGGGGGAAGGGCGCAAGGACGGCGCGACGCACCGGATGTCCGGGCGCGCAAGGGACAACCGGCTGGTGCATTTCGCGCCCGCCGGCACCGGCCCGCGCCCGGGCGACGTGGTGACCACGACCGTGACCAGCGCGGCCCCGCACTACCTGATCGCCGATGGGGCGCCGCTGGCGGTGCGGCGCACCCGCGGCGGGGACGCCTGGCAGGCGCGGCAGCAGGGCCCGGATACCGGCGGCGCCGCCGCCACGGTGCTGCTCGGGATGCCAGCCGTCGGCGCGCCTGAGTCATGACCCCGGTGGGTCAGGTGCGCGCGGCGGCCACCCGCGGCCGCCGCCCTGGAAACGGGCCATGCTGATCGCTGCCGCGGTCTGCCCTCACCCGCCCCTGCTCATCCCGGCCGCCCTCGGTGCCGCCGGTGATCCGCCCCCGGCGCTGTCCGCGGTCGGGGACGCCTGTGACGCGGCCGTGCGGGCCCTGGCCGCGGCCGCGCCCGACCTCATCGCGGTCGTCGGCGGCGGGCCCGCCAGCCGCGAGTACCGGCCCGGCGCGGCCGGCACCCTGGCCGGCTACGGGGTGCCGGTCACGGTGGGCGAAGGGGAGCCGGTGCTGCCGCTTTCGCTGACCGTGGGCCGGTGGCTGCTCGGCCGGGCCGGGATCGGCACCGGGCCGGGTAGCCGGGGACACGGCCTGCCGGGGCACGGGCCGCCGCCGCCGGGACGCGGGCCGCGGGTGCTGCTGCAGGCGGTCGACCAGCAGTCGCCGGCCGGCGCCTGCGTCAAGCTGGGCACGGCGATCGCCGCGCGGGCGCCGCGGGTCGCCCTGCTCGCGATGGGCGACGCGTCGGCGCGGCGGGCCCGCGACATCGAGGGCGCTCCCGACCCCCGGGCGCAGGATTACGACGAGGAGGTCGCCGAGGCGCTCGCCGCCGCGGATGCCCGCTGGCTCGGCCGGCTGGATGCCGCAGCTGACCGGGAGCTGATGGTGGCGGGCCGCGCCGCCTGGCAGGTGCTCGCGGGCGCGGCCGACGGCACCCGGATGTGCGGCCGGCTGCGCTGCATGGCCAGTCCCTACGGCGTCACCTACCTGGTGGCCTCCTGGGAGGAAACCGGGGCGGGCTGAGGTCATGGCGGAACGTGTGATCGCTGTCGTCGGGCCCACCGCGGCCGGGAAAACCGACCTGTCGCTGCGCCTGTGCCTGGCGCTGGGCGGCGAGGTGGTGAACGCCGACTCGATGCAGCTGTACGCGGGCATGGACATCGGCACCGCCAAGCTCAGCCCCGCGCATCGGCGCGGGGTGCCGCACCATCTGCTCGACATCTGGGATGTCCGGCAGTCCGCCAGCGTGGCCACCTACCAGCGGCTCGCCCGCGAGACCATCGCCGGCATCCACGCCCGTGGCCGGGTGGCGGTGCTGGCCGGGGGATCCGGCCTCTACCTGCGGGCGGCCCTGGACAACCTGGAGTTCCCCGGCACCGACCCGGCGGTGCGGGACCGGCTGGAAGCCGAGCTGGCCACGGCCGGGCCAGCTGCCCTGCATGCCCGGCTCGCCTCGCTCGATCCGGCGGCCGCGCGGGCGATCCTGCCCTCCAACGGGCGGCGGATCGTCCGGGCGCTGGAGGTGATCGAGGTGGCCGGCCGGCCATTCGCCGCCGTGCTGCCCCAGTACGAGTCGCGCTACCCGGCGGTCCAGATCGGGCTCCGGATGGACCGGGCGGAGCTGGACCGGCGGATCGCGGAACGGGCCGCCCGGATGTGGCGGGAGGGCTTCGTGGACGAGGTGGCCGCGCTGGAACGGGCCGGGCTGCGCGAGGGCAGGACCGCCAGCCGTGCCCTCGGCTACGCGCAGGTGCTGCGCTTCCTCGCCGGCGAATGCAGCGAGGACGAGGCCCATGCGCAGACCATCCTGGCGACCAGGCGGTTCGCCCGGCGGCAGGAGGCATGGTTCCGCCGCGACCCCCGGGTTATCTGGCTGGCCGCGGACGCCGGTGACGCCGATGCCCTGCTCGCCGCCGCGCTGGCCGCCTGCGAGACAAGGCCGGGCACCGATCCGGCCCCGCTGCCGGGCCGCTAGCCGCGTGCCATGAGCGGCGCACAGACAGGCGCACAGATATACGCCCACAACGCGGCGGCGATGTGGGCGAGCCTGGAGCCCTGGTCGCGGGTGGTGCCGGGGACGCCGGTGGGGGTGCTGGCCATCGAGATCGCGGCGCAGCGGGCCACCCGGCTGATCCTGCTGGCGGCCTCCGCGGCCGGGCCCGGGCAGATCGGCGCGCTGCTGGCATCGGCCGCCGAGCGCGGCCGGGTCGTGGTCGAGGACTCCTTCGGGGAGCTGATGCTGCCGGCCGGTGACGGCGTCACCGTGCGCCGGATGCCGGTCATGGTCCGGGCCGCGGGCGGCAGCGGGCCGGTGACGGACGGCGGGACCGGGCCGCCAGCGGCCGGCCGGGCCACCGAGCTGGCGGCCGGCCCAGGCATCCGCGTCGTGCAGGCCGCCGATCGCGCCACCCTGGCCGAGGCCGAGCGGGTGATCGTCGACGGCTTCCCGCAGCGGGCGCTGCAGCCATACCGGCCGGGGCGCTCGCTGCCGCCGCTGGTGCTGTCGGTGCCTGGCTGGCGGGTGTGGCTGGCCCGCCGTGACGGCGAGCCTGCCGCGGCCTGCTGCACCTATGACGACGGCGGCGCGCTCGGCGTCTACTGGCTGGCGACCCTGCCTCAGCACCGCTCCCGCGGCCTCGGCCGGGCCATCATGTCCGCCGCCCTCACCACCTGCCCCGGGCGGCCGGCGGCGCTGGTCGCGACCGCGGCGGGCGAGCCCCTGTACGCTTCCCTGGGCTTTCAGGCCGTGTCGGAAGCGGCCTGGTACCGCAAACCAGGCCCGGGCGGGTAGGCCATGCGTGCGCAGGCGCTGGCGGCGCGGGGAACCGGGCACGGCTAGCATCGGCCAAGCGGCTTGACACAGGAGCAGGGCATGCGGTTCGCGAAGGGGCACGGCACCGGGAATGACTTCGTCATCCTCGTCGATCCCGATGGGGACCAGGGGCTCTCCCCCGGCCTGGCCGCGCGGCTGTGTGACCGCCGGGCTGGCATCGGCGCTGACGGGGTGCTGCGCGCGGTGCGGGCCACCGCGCTGGCAGGCGCGGCCGGCACCGGCGTCCCCGGGACCGGGAGCGGCACCGGCGCGACGGGGAACGTCCCCGCCGCGGCCGGGAACGGTTCCGCCGCCGGCCCGGAGGATGGTCCCGCTCCCGAGTGGTTCATGGACTACCGCAACAGCGACGGGAGCCCTGCCGAGATGTGCGGCAACGGCCTCCGGGTCTTCGCCAGGTACCTGGCCCGGCGCGGCCTGGCCGCCGGGCCGGCCTTCACCGTCGCGACCCGCTGCGGGGCGCGCAGAGTCAGGCTCGAGGACGACGGCAGCGTGACCGCCGAGATGGGCGCGGTGGCGCTGCTCGGGCCCGGCCGGGCGGTGGTCGGCGGCGTGGCCTGCGAGGGCATGCGGGTCTCGGTGGGGAACCCGCATCTGGCCTGCCTGGTGGACGCGCCGCTGGCCGGCTTCGACCTGGCCAGGCCGCCGCAGCTGGACCCGGCGCAGTTCCCGCAGGGCGGCAACGTCGAGCTGGTGCGGGTGACCGGGCCAGGGCTGGCGCAGATGCGGGTCTACGAGCGTGGCTCGGGTGAGACCAGGTCCTGCGGGACCGGCGCGGTGGCGGCGGCGGCCGCGGCGGCCGCCGCCGCGGGGCAGGACCACGGCAGCTGGCGGGTGTCGGTGCCCGGCGGGCAGCTCACCGTGGTCCTGGAGCCGGCCGCCGCGTGGCTGGGCGGGCCCGCGGTGATCGTCGCCGAGGGCGAGCTGGACGAGGCCTGGCTGGCCGCTGCCGTGGCCGCCACTTCATGATCGTCGGGCGCCACGGCGGCGCCCGCGGGGCGCGGCGCGGGCAGGGGGCGGGGAGTCAGCGCCGGTCAGGGTGGTGACCGGCAGCCCGCGGATGGACGCGTCGAGCACCTCGGCGATGTGCGCCACGGCGGGCGCCGCGCCGCCGGCGTCGGCCAGCGCGGCGGCGATCTGCAGGCTGCAGCCGGGATTGGCGGAGACCATCAGGGCCGCCCCGGTCGCCTGGACCGCGGCGGCCTTGCGCTGGCCGAGTTCGCGCGCTGCCTCCGGCTGCAGCAGGTTGTACACCCCGGCCGAGCCGCAGCACGTCCCGCCGTCGCCCACCTCGGCGATCTCCAGCCCGGGGATCGCGGCGAGCAGGTCGCGCGGCTGCTGGCGGATCCGCTGCGCATGGGCCAGGTGGCAGGCGTCGTGGTACGCGGCCGTGACCTTCAGCTCGTGCCGAGCTGCCCGCACCCCGCCGGCCTGGCCGAACAGCTCGGCCAGGAACTCGCTGAGGTCCCGCACCTTGCCGCTGAACGCCTCAGCCCGGGCCGGCCAGCCGGCCCCGGTCTCGTCCGGCCCGGCACCGTCGCGGCCGCCGCCCCCGTCGCCGGCGGCCCGGTCCGCCAGGAGGGCGCCGTACTCCTTCATCGCCGAGCCACAGCCCGCCGAGTTGACCACGACCGCGTCCACCCCGGCCCGCTCGAACGCGGCGATGGTGCGCCGGGCGAACCCCGCCGCCTCCGAGGCCCGGCCGGAGTGCAGCGACAGCGCGCCGCAGCAGCCCTGCCCGCCGGGAATGATGACATCGCAGCCCTCGGCCGCGAGCACCCGCGCCGTGGCGACGTTGACCTCGGGGAAGAAGACCTGCTGCACACAGCCGGTGAGCATGCCCACCACCGCCCGGCGCTCGCCGCGGGCCGGCACCCGGCCGGGCAGTGTGCCCCGCGGGGCGGCCGCCCGCCGGCCGGCCCTGCCCTGCGGCGCCACCCGCAGGGCCGAGGCCAGCTCGGGAACCAGGCGCTGGGTGGCAGGGCTGCGGCCGATCAGCCGGTCCAGCCGGGCCCACTGTGCGCCGCGCAGCGGGCCCACCAGCGCCCGCAGCCGCCGGGGGTAGGGGAAGGTCGCGAAGATGGCGGCCCGCAGCGCCCGTTCCCGCGGCGACCTGGCGGGGCCGGGGCGCAGGCCCGGCGGCGGCTCCTCGGACCAGGTGCGGGCCGCCTCGATGAGCCGGTCGTAACGGACCCCGGACGGGCAGGCGGGCACGCAGGCCATGCAGCCGAGGCACCGGTCGAAGTGGACGGCGGCAGCCTCGGTGAGCTCGGCCCCGGCCAGCGCCTGGGTGATGAGATGGATGCGGCCACGGGGCGAGTCCATCTCCTCGCCCCACAGCTGATAGGTCGGGCAGGAGGGCAGGCAGAACCCGCAGTGGACGCAGTCCGACGCGGTCGCCTGCAGCTCGCCGGTCGGGTCCAGGGCACCGGCCGCTACCGGGCCGCGGTTCTCGGGGGGCGGCGCGGGGCCGCCTGCCTGGGCCGGCGCTGTCATCAGATTCCTCCCGCGAAACGGCCGGGCGCCATCCGGTGCTCCGGGTCGAACTGATCCTTGACCGCCCGCATCAGCGGCAGCCCCGGCACCGGGCCCCACAGGTCCACCTGCTCCCGCACCGGCGGCGGGGCGTGCACCACCACGGCGCTGGCGAGCACCGGCGGGCTGTCCGGGACCGGCGCGGACGCTGGCCGGGCATCCGCCTCCCCCCGGGCCAGGGCCTCCCGCACGGCGGCGACGAACGCGGCCACCGCCGCCGGGCCCGCGTCGCCGCCGAGCGCCACGTAGATCACCCCGGCGGCGGCGGAGCCGGTCACCAGCGGGTCCAGGCCGGCCGCTGCCGCCGCGGTGTCGATCACGGCCAGCACCGCGGGCAGCGCGGCCGCCCAGAACGCGATCCGGATCAGCGTGCCCGCCACAGCTGGCCCGCCTGACCCGGTGCGGCCCCACCAGCCGGGCGCGTCCGGCGAGGTCACGGCCCCGGCGCCGAGCAGCTCGCGCAGGTGCGCGGAACGCTCGCCGACCCCGGCCGGATCCCCCTCCAGCAAGACCCCCACCCGCACCGGCTGGTCGCGGCCGGCCCGGCTGATCTCCACCGCGGTTGGCGCGAGCTCACTGGCCGCGGCGGCGGCGGCGGCCCGGCGCGCGTCGGCCGGGCCGCCGGCGTCCACAGTCGTGTACGCGGCGGCCGCGGGCAGCGGGTGCAGCCGGAACACCGCCTCGACGATCAGCCCGAGCGTCCCGTAGGAGCCCGCGAACAGCTTGCCGAGGTCGTAGCCGGCCACGTTCTTGACGACCTTGCCGCCGGAGGAAGCCACGGTCCCGTCGGCCCGGACCACGGTGATCCCGATCACCAGGTCCCGCGGTGTGCCGTAGCGCAGGCGCCGCGGGCCCGCCGTCCCCGTCGCGAGCGTCCCGCCGACCGTGGCGGTGCCCATCTGCTGCTGGCCGTCCCCGCCGGGCGGCGGGTCGAGGGCGAGCTGCTGCCCGGCGGACGCGAGCACCTCGGCGAGCCGCCGCAGCCCGGCCCCGGCCTGCACCCGCGCCACCAGGTCACCTGCCGCGTGCTCGACCACCTGGTCCAGCCGCAGCGTGTCGACCACCAGGTCGCACCCCCGGGGCGGGGCGCCCCAGTCGAGCCGGCTGCCGCTGCCCCGCGCGACCACGGACAGGCCCTGCCCGGCGGCTGCCCGCATCACGGCGCTGGCCTCGGCCACGCTGGCCGGGGAGGCGGCGTACCGGGGGGCCACCCCGGCCACCGCGTCACCGGCGTCCGCGGCGCGGGCCGCCGGGCAGGCGCCGGCCAGCGCCCGCAGGACGGCGTCACCCGCCATCAGAACTGCTCTGCCTGGCCGGAGGCGACCAGCGGGTGCACACCCCGCTGGGCGCCGGGTACCTCGCCGCACAGCCGCGGGGTCGGGAACACCTTGCCCGGGTTGCACAGGCCGCCGGGGTCGAACGCGCACCGCAGCAGCTGCATGGTGTCCAGGTCGTCGGCGCCGAACATCTTCGGCATGTACCGGGACTTGTCGACCCCGACGCCGTGCTCGCCGGTGATGGACCCGCCATGGGTGATACACAGGTCCAGGATCGCGCCGGACAGCTCCTCGGCAGCGGCGGTGGCCTCCGGCGAGCTGTCGTCGTAGAGCACCAGCGGGTGCAGGTTCCCGTCGCCAGCGTGGAACACGTTCGCGACCCGGATGCCGGACTCGGCCGACAGCTTCGCGATCTCGTCGAGCACCGGGCCAAGCGCGGTGCGGGGGACCACGCCGTCCTGCACGATGTAGGCGGCGCAGATCCGGCCGACCGCGGCGAACGCCGACTTGCGGCCAGCCCAGATGACGGCGCGCTCGGCCGGGTCCACGGCCTCCCTGATCTCGGTCGAGCCCGCCTGCTCGCAGAGCGCGCGGGCGGCGGCGGCCTCCCGGCGCACGTCGGGCCCGGGGCCGTCGAGCTCCACGATCAGCACGGCGCCTGCGCCTTCGGGGTAGTGGCAGGCCACGGCGGCCTCGGCGGCCTCGATCGCGAGCGCGTCCATCATCTCGATCGCCGCGGGCACCATGCCCGCGGCGATGATGGCCGACACCGCGTTCCCACCCGCGCCTGTGGTCTCGAACGCGGCCAGCAGGCAGGTGACCATCTGCGGGATCCGGGTCAGCTTCACGATGATCTTGGTGACGATGCCGAGCGTGCCCTCGGAGCCGACGAACGCGCCCACCAGGTCGTAGCCGGGTGCCCCCCCGGTCCCGTCGCCCAGCCAGGTCAGCTCGCCCGCCGGGGTGACGATCTCCAGCCCGGTGACGTGGTGCACGGTGAAGCCGTGCTTGAGGCAGTGGGCGCCGCCGGAGTTCTCGGCCACGTTGCCGCCCACCGAGCAGACCTGCTGGCTGGACGGATCCGGGGCATAGAAGTAGCCAAACGGGCGCGCCGCGTTGCTCACCGACAGGTTGGTGACCCCCGGTTCCACGATGGCCCGCTGGCTGTCCGGGTCGATGGCGATGATGCGCCGCATCCGGGAGGTGACGATCAGCACCCCGTCGGTGCGGGGGAGCGCGCCGCCGGACAGGCCGGTGCCGCTGCCGCGGGCGACGAACGGCACGCCCGCCCCGGCGCACACCCGGACCACCGCGGCGACCTGCTCCGCGGTCCGCGGCAGGACCACCAGCCCCGGTGCGGCGCGGTGCGAGGTGAGCCCGTCGCACTCGTAGGTGCGCAGGTCGAGCGGATCGGTAACGACCCCGCCCGGGCCGCAGATCTCCACCATCGCGGGGACCAGGTGCTCGATCATTGCTCCCCCTTCCGGGGCGGGCGTCCCTCCGCAGGCCGTGTCGCTACCTCCAGGTTGCCCCCCGGCGGGAGTGAATTCCATGATCACGGCAATTTTTCAGCCCGCTGGAGCGGACTTCGGGCGGCCGCACCCGGGGGATCCCGCACCGGCGGCGCCCCGCTTACGGTTCCCTAACCGTCCCGGCCCTGTGTGCTGACCCGGGGGATGCATCGGGGGCACTATCCGGTGGGGAGGTTCACCCGGCTGACAGATGATGGGCAGGAAGGCCTGATGCCAGACATACCCGCCGCCCAAGGACCGCGACCCGCGCGTCCGGCCGCCCAGCCCCTGGGCAGCCAGCCGCCTGCACCGGCCAGGCCGCAGGAGAGTCCGCCGCCCGGGCCCGCTCCGGCCAAGCGGCAGGTGCTTAAAACGATCATGGCGCCGCTGGTGCTGGGCGTTCTCGGGCTGGCGCTGCTGCTGGCCGCCTTCAAGCTTTACCCGTCACCGGCCGACCTGCCCGCCCCCGCCACCACGCGCGTGGATATCGAGCTCACGTCCCTCCACCAGGGTGCCCCGCCCTTGTCGTTCATCTACTACCAGGTTGGCCAGGTCAGCCCGGGGGTGGCGAGGCTGCAGATCCAAGTCACGCTCGCCGGCCGCCGGTCGGCGGGCGCGGGCGTCGGGCTGCTCGTGGCCCTGCCTGCCGGGACCCCGCTCATGTACTGCCGCCCGGCCTGCATCGGGCACACCGGCAGCGTGGTGCAGCTCTTCACATCCGGGCAGGTGACCGCGGACTTCCTGGTGAAGGCCCGCGACTTCGGCGTGGCCGCCAACGGCGTCATCGCCTCGGCTGCGATACCGGAAATCAACTACATCAAAGGCAAGGGGGCACCGATATTGGTCACCGGCTACGAGCTCCCCTCGGCCAGCAGCTATGACTGGTCCTCCTACCCGGCCGCTCAGCTCGGCTCGTCCTTCGCCATCTGGCACGAGACCGTGACTGCGGGCATCACGTCCGGGCGGATAGCGACGGGCGTCAACAACGTGGCCCAGGCCAACGACGACCACCGGACGTTCTTCGCCGGGGCCCTGCTGGGCCTGGCCGGCGGGGCGCTGCTGTCCGCCGTCCAGGAAGCCCTGCACGCCCGCGACTGACCCGGCCCGGATGAGCAAGCGGGGCTCAGGGCATGCGCTCGTAGGCGGGGATGGTGAGGAACTCGGCGTAGGTGTCGGCCAGGCCGACCTCGGTGAACAGGGCGACTGCCTGCTCGTAGCGGGGGGCGTCGAAGGCAGCGCCCGCACTGGCGCGGATCTTGTCCAGTTCCTCGCCCATGATCCGCTGGACCAGATCGCGGGTGACCAGGGGGCCGTCGTCGAGGGTGATGTCGTTGTGCAGCCACTGCCAGACCTGGGATCGGGCAATCTCCGCGGTGGCGGCGTCCTCCATCAGGTTGAAGATGGTGACCGCGCCGTTGCCGCCGAGCCAGGTGGCCAGGTACTGCAGGCCCACGCTGACGTCGTTGCGCAGGCCCGCCTCGGTGATCTTCCCGGGGGTCTTCGCCACCGCCAGCAGGTCCTGCGCGGAGACGCTGACCTCGTCCCGCTGGCGGTCAATCTGGTTGGGCCGGGCGCCGAGCGCGGCGTCGAACACCTCCTTGCACAGGGCCACCAGGTCGGGGTGGGCGACCCAGGAACCGTCGAAGCCGTCCCTCGACTCGCGGGTCTTGTCGTCACGCACCCTGGCCATCGCGGTGGCGTTCACCTCCGGGTCGCGGCGGCTCGGGACGAACGCGGCCATCCCGCCCATCGCGTGCGCACCCCGGCGGTGGCAGGTCTTCACCAGCAGTTCGGTGTAGGCGCGCATCATGGGCGCTGTCATGGTGACCGAGTTGCGCTCCGGCAGGACGAACTCCCGTCCGCGGGACCGGAACTTCTTGATGATGCTGAAGAGGTAGTCCCAGCGCCCCGCGTTCAGCCCCGCGCTGTGCTCACGCAGTTCGCAGAGGATCTCCTCCATCTCGAAAGCGGCCGGGATGGTCTCGATCAGCACGGTGGCCCGGATCGTGCCGCGGGGGATACCGAGGAAGTCCTGGGCCAGGTTGAAGGCGTCGTTCCAGAGCCTGGCCTCGTGGTGGCTCTCCATCTTGGCCAGGTAGAAGTAGGGCCCCTTGCCCTTGTCGAGCTGGCGCCGCGCGCAGTGGAAGAAGTACAGCGCGAAGTCGAACAGGCTGCCCGACACCCGCTGGCCGTCCACCAGGACATGCTTCTCGTCCAGGTGCCAGCCGCGTGGCCGGACCACGATGGTCGCGAGCTCGTCGTCGGGCAGCAGCTGGTAGGACTTGCCCTCCTCGCTGGTGAAATCGATCGTGCGGTCGAGGGCGTCCTTGAGGTTGAGCTGGCCGGTGATCATGTTCTGCCAGAGCGGCGTGTTCGCGTCCTCGAAATCGGCGAGCCACACGTTCGCACCCGAGTTGAGTGCGTTGATGGTCATCTTCCGCTCGGTGGGGCCAGTGATCTCGACGCGGCGGTCCACCAGCCCCGGCGCGGGCGGCGCCACCCGCCAGCCTGGGTCATCCCTGATCTGGCGGGTCGCGGGGAGGAAGTCGAGGGTCCCGCCCGCCGAGATCTCCACCTGTCGGGTTTCCCGCGCTGCGAGCAGTGCCGCGCGCCGGGCACCGAGCTCGCGCTGGAGCGTGGCGACCAAGCGCAGCGCGTCGGGGGTGAGGATCTCGTCGTAGCGGTCCCTCCGCGGGCCGATGATCTCGACACCCTCGACAGCAGCCATGTCGCGCTCCTCCCGGTGATGATCACGTCCTGGGTACGCGTTGCGGACGGTGGCACCGACGCTAGCTCCCGGCCACGAGCCGGTCAAAGGCGGCCCTGCGGCCCGGGGGCGAGCCGCTTCCCGCCGGCACGGGCGCAAGCCCGGCCGGGCACAACTGCGGGCTCCCTGTTGTTTATTGAGGTGAATGAAAACATCAGACATGCCAGCATTGATTGACCCACCGTCCGGCGAAGGCCGCGCCCGGCGCCCGCGAAGGGGCAGTGAACTGCCCGGACACCGACCCAAGGCAGCGATGACTTTCCCCGAGAACCAGACCGGCGACCTCGACCTGGCCGACCGGCACGCCCTGCGCCGGGTCGCGGGCCTGTCCACCGAGCTCACCGACGTCACCGAGGTCGAGTACCGTGCGCTGCGGCTGGAGCGCGTGGTGCTCATCGGCGTGTGGACCGGGGGCACGCTGGCGGCGGCGGAGAACTCGCTGCGCGAGCTGTCCCGGCTCGCCGAGACCGCCGGGTCGGTCGTGCTGGACGGCCTGGTGCAGCGGCGCGGCCGGCCCGATCCCGCGACCTACGTCGGCGCGGGCAAGGCGGCCGAGCTGGCGGCCCTGGTGGCCGCGACCGGCGCCGACACGCTCATCTGCGACAACGAGCTCACCCCCGGCCAGCTGCGCAGGCTGGAGGGCGTGGTGAAGGTGAAGGTCATCGACCGCACCGCGCTCATTCTCGACATCTTCGCGCAGCACGCCCGCAGCAAGGAGGGCAAGGCGCAGGTGGAGCTGGCGCAGCTGCAGTACCTGCTGCCGCGGCTGCGCGGCTGGGGTGAGTCGCTGTCCCGGCAGGCGGGCGGCCGGGTTGCTGGCGGCGGCGGCATCGGCACCCGCGGCCCCGGTGAGACCAAGATCGAGACCGACCGGCGCCGGATCCGGGCGCGCACCGCCAAGCTGCGCCGCCAGATCGCCGGGATGTCGGTGGGCCGCGAGGTCCAGCGCGGGCAGCGGCGCCGCCGGGAGGTGCCAGCGGTCGCCATCGCGGGTTACACCAACGCCGGGAAGTCGAGCCTGCTGAACGCGGCGACCGGGGCCGGTGTCCTGGTCGACGACTCGCTGTTCGCGACCCTGGACCCCTCGGTGCGCCGGGCCCGGACGCCGTCCGGCCGCTGGATCACCCTGACCGACACGGTGGGGTTCGTCCGGCACCTGCCGCACCAGCTGGTCGAGGCGTTCCGGTCCACGCTGGAGGAGGTCGCCCAGGCCGATCTCATCCTGCACGTGGTGGACGGGAGCGACGCCGACCCGCAGGCACAGATGGCCGCCGTCCGCGAGGTGCTGGCCGAGATCGGCGCCGCGGACGTACCGGAGATCGTGGTCGTCAACAAGGCCGACACCGCCGACCCGGTCGGGATCAAGGGGATACAGGCGAAGGAGCGGGAGTGCGTGGTGGTCTCCGCCCGGACCGGGGCGGGGCTCGATGACCTGCTCGCCGCCGTGGACGCCAGGCTGCCCCGGCGCGATCCGGAGATCCGCGTGCTCGTTCCCTATGGGCGGGGCGACCTGGTCGCGCGGGCGCACGAGGAGGGGGAGGTGCTCGCGGTGCGGCACGCGGCGGAGGGCACCGAGCTGACCGCGCGCGTCCCGCCCGGCCTGGCGGCAGAGTTGAACGGCGCGACAGCCGTCCGGTAGGCCAAAGAAATGCAATCGATAGCAGAAAATCGGTATTGCCGCAGGCCATGATCATCTGTCATGCTGCTACCTGCGGAAATAGTTGCCCTGCCGGCCTGATCCGGGGCTGACCTGCACCGGGACGGGCCACGGCGGGGCAGCGGTCATCCGCGGCGGCCCGGTGCGGCGGGGGTTTTGCGAAAGGGGAGGAATTCGGGCCCAGATCTTCGTATTCGGCCTGTACAAGTAGGCACTTGTGCAATACCGTAACTGAACCGATACGTTGGTTTGCCGCATCTTCGGAGCACCCGCTTGTTCATGATCATTCATGAGCGTCTCCGGGTGCCCGTGGTGCTCTAAGACGAGGCACGGGCCATGGCAGGTGACCGCTCATGACGCAGGGATCCCTGAGCAGGGGACTTCCTGCGCGGGGGAGGGCTCATCGGTGACGATTCGCCTGCTGACGAACATCGGGCGCCTCTGGACGGGGTCAGAGGTATGGAACAACGCCGCCATCTTGACCTCCGGCGACCGGATCGCGTGGGTGGGGCCCGCGGCCGAGCTGCCGCAGAGCCTGCCCGGGATCGTGGATGACATCGTCGACGTCGACCACGTGGAGAACCTCAACGGCGGCCTGGTCACGCCGGGCCTGATCGACGCGCACACCCACCCCGTCTACGCCGGGAACCGCTGGGCCGAGCTGGCCATGCGGTCGGGCGGGTCATCCCCGAACGAGATCGCCGCCGCGGGCGGGGGCATGGCCTCGACGGTGACGGTGACCAGGGGGACCGACCCCTGGACCCTGTGCAACGGCGTGCGGGAACGGCTCCGGGAATGGCTCCTCGGCGGGGCCACCACGATCGAGGCCAAGACCGGCTACCACCTCACCAGGGACGGCGAGCTCGCCGACGTCCGCCTGCTGCGGTCGCTGGAGGGCGAGGCCGGCATGCCCCGGGTGCATGTGACGTTCCTCGCGGCGCACGCGGTGCCGCCCGAGTTCTTCGGCCGCCGCCACGACTACGTGGACGCCGTCGGCTCGTGGTGCGCGGATGCGGCCGCGGCGGGCGCGGACAGCGTGGACGTGTTCTGCGAGGAGGGGCGTTTCACCGAGCGGGAGGCGCGCTGGGTGCTCGGCGCCGGCCGCGCCTCCGGGCTCCTGCCCCGGCTGCACGCCTGCGGCCAGTCGCGCACCGGCGCGGCGCTGCTCGCCGCCGAGATGGGCTGCGCGTCGGCCGACCTGCTGCACGACGCCGACGAGGAGGACGTGTTCGCGCTGGCCAGCGCCGGTGTGGCGACCGTCCTGTGCCCCGGCACGGCCCTGCAGACCGGCAAGCTGCCGCCGGTCCGGCCGCTGCTCGACAAGGGGGTGGCGGTCGCGCTCGGCTCCGACCACGCGCCCGGCCGGAACGGCATCACCTCCATGGCGCTGGTCGTCTCCCTCGCGATCAGCCACTTCCGGATGAGCGTGAGCGAGGCGCTGCGGGCAGCCACCCTGGGCGGCGCCCAGGCACTGCGGACACCCGACCGGGGCGCGATGGCGCGCGGGCGGTACGCGGACATCGTGGCCTGGGACGCTGACCACGAGGGCGCCTTCGCCTGGTCCTACGGCCTCAAGCCGCTGCGGGTCTGGCGCGGCGGCGAGCCGGTGAGCTGAGCCACCGCGCCGGTTCTCCCCATCAGGTCACCCGCCCGGCTTTTTCATGCGGAACGGCCTGCGGCTCGCGGCCCGTGTCTCCACAGGCACCCCCGTCGTGGCATGCTTCAGCCATGACTTCCCAGGCAGCCGCGGGCGGAACCGTCACCCAGGGGGTGGCCGTCGCCGTCGTGGTGGGTGAGGAGGAGCTGCTGGTGGAGCGGGCCGTCGACCGGCTGGCCGCCGCGGCGTCGGCCGCCACCGGGCAGGGCGGCGCCGGGGATGGGCCGTGGCCGGCGGGGGCTGGCGTCCACGAGGTGGCTGGTGCCGCGCTCAGCCCCGGCGAGCTGGTCTCGCTCACCGCTCCGTCCCTGTTCGGCGGCGGCTGCGTGGTGGTGATCCGGGATGCGCACCATGCCAGCGCCGCGGTCGCCGAGGAGCTGGCCCAGCTGGCCGCCGGACCGCCGCCAGACGTGCGGCTGGTGGTCACCCACGCGGGCGGGGCGAAGGGCAAGGCGCTGCTGGCCAGCCTGACCGGCAGCGGGGCGCGGGTGATCGCGTGTCCCAAGATCACCAGGGTGGCCGACCGGATGGATTTCGTGCGGGAGGAGTTCCGCGCGGCCGGGCGCAGCATCGACGACGGCGGGGTCCGGGCCCTGATCGACGCGCTCGGGTCCGACCTGCGGGAGATCGCTTCCGCCTGTGCCCAGCTGGCGGCCGACACCACCGGCGTGATCGGCCAGTCCGTGGTCGCCAGGTACTACCGCGGCCGGGCGGAGGCGAGCGGGTTCTCGGTGGCCGACCGGGCGGTGGAGGGGCGGCTGTCCGACGCGCTCGAACTGCTCCGCTGGGCGCTCGCGGTGGGGGTGGCACCGGTGCTGATCAGCAGCGGGCTCGCCCAGGGCGTCCGCCTGCTCGGCCGGGTCAGCGGTGCCCCGAAGGGGCAGGGGAGTGCCTCGCTGGCGGCCGAGGCCGGTGCCCCGCCCTGGAAGATCGACCGGGTGCGGCAGCAGTTGCGGGGGTGGGAGCCGGAGGGCATCGCGCGGGCGCTCGGTGCGGTGGCAGAGGCCGACGCGCAGGTCAAGGGCGAGGGAACCAGCCCGGGTTACGCCCTGGAAGTGGCGATCCGCACGATCGTCGCCTGCCGGTCGGGGACGGGACAGCGCGGCGGCCGCTGAGGGGGGGCGGACGGGTAGGTCACCCCGCGCGCGGCGGGGGGTGCGTCAGGACTGGAGTTCGGCGGCGCGCTTGGCGATGGCGGACTTGCGGTTCGCGGCCTGGTTCTTGTGGATCACGCCCTTGCTGGCCGCCTTGTCCAGGTCGCGGCAGGCGTCGCGCATGGCCGCCGCCGCGGCGTCGGTGTCACCCGCGTCGGCCGCCTCGCGGAACTTGCGCACGCTGGTCTTCAGCGAAGACTTGACGGCCTTGTTACGCAGCCTGGCCTTCTCGTTCTGCTTGTTGCGCTTGATCTGCGACTTGATGTTCGCCACGCGGAAGCCTCGCTAGGGGGGTACTTGATCTGGCTGGCCGGCGGACGCGTTCCGCACGTGCGCGGCAGCGCCGCACGGGTGGCGGCGCGCATCCATCCCGACCACGCAGGATAGCCCAGGTAGGGCGCGGGCTCAAACTGCGGGCCGTGGCCCGGCGGTGCGGAGGGGCGCCGTCGTCACGACGCACGGGCACGGCAGACAGAAACGCCGTGCCCGCGCCCCGTGCCGTCATCGCGTTACGGTCCCCTGGTAGCGCCGGTGCGCCCGGGCGGTGCGGGCACCCCGGTCAGCATGCGACCATGGACGCGACGGCAGGCGTGATCGGCGTGCGCCCTGCGCGGCGCCCGCTCCGTCACCGCACCGGGCGCGAGCGCGCTGGGCAGCCCGCGTGCCGCGACCGAGAGCCCCGACTGGATACTGGCGGATTTCTGTGTCATCACTGCCCGAGCAGCCCTCCGCGGACAGCGGGCGGGCCGCGTCCCCCGTGCCGGCCACCGCGCCGCACGGGCATACAGCCATGGGCATCATCAGAAACTTCTGCGTCATCGCGCACATCGACCACGGCAAGTCAACGCTGGCGGACCGGATGCTCCAGCTCACCGGCGTGGTGGGCGAGCGGCAGATGCGGGCGCAGTACCTGGACCGGATGGACATCGAGCGGGAGCGCGGCATCACCATCAAGAGCCAGGCCGTGCGGCTGCCGTGGACCGGCGCCGACGGCGGCGCCTACGTGCTGAACCTGATCGACACCCCGGGCCATGTGGACTTCTCCTACGAGGTCTCGCGGTCGCTCGCCGCCTGCGAGGGGGCCATCCTGCTGGTCGACGCAGCACAGGGGATCGAGGCGCAGACGCTCGCCAACCTGTACCTGGCGCTCGCGGCCGACCTGCACCTGATCCCGGTGCTGAACAAGATCGACCTGCCGGCCGCCCAGCCCGCCAAGTACGCCGAGGAACTGGCCGGCATCATCGGCTGCGACCCCGCCGACGTGATGCGGGTGTCGGCCAAGACCGGGGAGGGCGTGACTGAGCTGCTGAACGCGGTCGTCGAGCAGGTCCCGCCGCCCACCGGCGACCTCTCCGCCCCCGCCCGCGCGCTCATCTTCGACTCCGTTTACGACACCTACCGGGGGGTGGTCACCTACGTCCGGGTGATGGACGGCCGGCTGAACCGGCGGGAGAAGAGCCTGATGATGTCGACCGGGGCCACCCACGACACCCTCGAGGTCGGCGTCATCTCCCCGGAGCCCATCCCCACCGACGGCCTGGGCGCGGGCGAGGTCGGCTACCTGATCACCGGCGTGAAGGATGTCCGGCAGGCCCGGGTGGGTGACACCGTGACCAGCGCCGCGCACCCGGCCGCCGAGCCGCTCGCCGGGTACGACCACCCGCGCCCGATGGTGTTCTCCGGCCTGTACCCGGTCGAGGGCGACGACTACCCGCAGCTGCGTGACGCGCTCGACAAGCTACGGCTGAACGACGCCGCGCTGGTCTACGAGCCGGAAACCTCCACCGCCCTCGGCTTCGGGTTCCGGTGCGGGTTCCTCGGCCTGCTGCACATGGAGATCGTCCGCGAGCGGCTGGAGCGCGAGTTCGGCCTCACGCTGATCTCGACCGCGCCGAACGTGGTCTACCGGGTGGTCCTGGAATCAGGGCAGGAACTCACGGTGACCAACCCGAGCGACTTCCCGGGGAGCTCGGGGGGGTCGTCCCCCCGGGCTGGCAAGAGCCCCGACGGCAAGGTGGCCCAGATCTTCGAACCGGTGGTCCGGGCCACGGTGCTGGCCCCGGCGGAGTACATCGGGACGATCATGGAGCTGTGCCAGGGCAGGCGCGGCACGCTGCTCGGCATGGACTACCTGTCCGCCGACCGGGTGGAGATCCGCTACACGATGCCGCTCGCCGAGATCATCTTCGACTTCTTCGACCAGCTCAAATCGCGCACCCGCGGCTACGCCTCGCTGGACTATGAGCCCGCGGGCGAGGCCGAGGCCAACCTGGTCAAGGTCGACATCCTGCTGCAGGGCGAGTCGGTGGACGCGTTCAGCCAGATCGTCCACGCCGACGAGGCCCGCGAATACGGCATAGCGATGACGTCCAAGCTGCGGGAGCTGATCCCGCGCCAGCAGTTCGAGGTGCCGATCCAGGCCGCGATCGGGTCGCGGATCATCGCCAGGGAGAACATCAGGGCGCTGCGCAAGGACGTGCTCGCCAAGTGCTACGGCGGCGACATCACCCGCAAGCGCAAGCTGCTGGAGCGGCAGAAGGAGGGCAAGCGGCGGATGAAAACCATCGGGCGGGTGGAAGTACCGCAGGAGGCCTTCATCGCCGCCCTGTCCACCCAGCCCAGCAAGCCGCGCTAGCTACTCACCGCCCGCCGCGGCGGGTCGTGGGGTGTAGCTGCCGGGCCGGCCGCCACGCGGGTCACCCGGGCCGGCCGGGCCTAGCCCGTGGCCGTTCCGCTGTGGGCCGCGGCCACGATCAGCGCGACGACCGCGGCGGTGGCCAGCAGGCCCAGGACCAGCCCCGCCCAGCCCAGCAGCAGCCCGGCCAGGGCCATCCCGGCGCCGCCTTCCCCGGTCCGGCGCACCTGGCCGCGGGCGATATGGCCGCACACGATCGCCGGGACCGTGGCGAACGGCCCGAACATGATCTGGGCGACCCCGCAGCACAGGGAGGTGATGGCCAGCGCGTTGGTCCGCGGCGGGACAGCCGGTGCCGGCGGGCCACCGCCGGGCAGATCGGAGACGACCGAGTCGAGCTCGGCGAACGTGCCCGCGGTCATGGCCCGCTCCACCCGGGAGTCGTGCTCCTCTTTGGTCAGCCGGCCCTCGGTGTACGCCCTGGTGACCAGCTCCACCGCGCGGTCGCGGTCCTCGGTGGACGCGCGCATCTGCGCCCGCGCGATACCTGCCCCTCCGTACCCGGGTCCCACCGTCATGTGCCGCCTCCCCACCGGATGAGTGCTCCCAGGATAAACCGCGCAGTCTGGCCGCTTGACGGGCGCGGCGCCGCGGAGCCGGGCAGAAACGGGTTCGCGCGCTGGCCGGCTGGCCGGATACCGTGCCAGATGTGGCGACGGCACGGGTGCTTTCAGTCAATACCGGGGTGGGGCGGGACGCGGAGTGGGCCGGCCGCCTCCGGCGCACCGCGATCGACAAGCGGCCGGCCGCGGGCGCGGTCGCGGTCGGCAGGCTCGGCCTGGCCGGCGACGAGCAGGTCGACAAGGCGGACCATGGCGGCTACGAGCAGGCGCTCTACGTCTACGCCAGGGAGGACCTGGACTGGTGGGTGGAGAGGCTGGGGCGTGAGCTGGCCAGCGGGACGTTCGGCGAGAACATCACCACCCGCGGCATCGACGTCACCGGTGCGCTGATCGGGGAGGTGTGGCGGCTCGGCTCGGCCGTGGTCCAGGTGACCTCGCCCCGGATCCCGTGTGCCGTGTTCGCGGGCTGGATGGACGAGCGCCAGTGGGTGAAGCGGTTCGCCGATGCCGGGCGGACCGGCGCCTATCTGCGGGTGCTTGAGGAGGGGCGGGTCGGCGCCGGGGACCCGGTGGAGGTGCTGGCGCGGCCCGCCACGGCGGTGACGATCGCCGAGTCGGCGCGCGCCTACTACGGTGACGCGGACCTGATGCGCAGGCTGCTGCTGGTAGAGGGCCGCAGCAGCAAATGGGACGAGATCGCGCCGTCGGTGCTCGGCCGGGCCGGCCAGGCGGCACCGGATCCGGCTGTGCCCGCCATCACCGGCCAGCCCGGGGCGGGCGTGCCCGGCGGTCCCGGTAACTGAGCCGGTGCGCTGACATGCCCGGCGCGCTCCCGGACGGCGAGCCGGTTCCCGCTGACGGCGCCCTGCCCGCGAGCGCGACGGCGGGACTGGGGCAGCGGCCGTTCGGCATCTATGTTCATGTGCCCTTCTGCCGGACACGCTGCGGCTACTGCGACTTCAACACCTACACGGCCGCCGATCTCGGCCACGGCGCCAGCCGTGACTCCTACGCCGGCCTGGCGGTCGCCGAGGTCCGGCTGGCCCGGCGGGTGCTCGGTGCGGTCAGCCTGCCGGTGACGAGCGTGTTCTTCGGCGGGGGGACCCCCACCCTGCTGCCGCCCGCCGACCTGGCCGGGATCCTGCGGGCCATCGACGGTGAGTTCGGGCTCGCCAGCGGCGCCGAGGTGACGGTGGAAGCCAACCCGGAGACCGTGGACGAGCGGGTGCTCGCCGGGCTGCGGGCCGGCGGCATGACCCGCGTCTCGCTGGGCATGCAGAGCGCGGTCCCGCATGTGCTGGCCGTGCTGGACCGGGTGCACGAGCCGGGCCGGCCTGCCCGGTGCGCGCGGTGGGCGCGGGAGGCCGGGTTCTCCCATGTCAGCCTGGACCTGATCTACGGCACGCCGGGCGAGAGCGACGCTGACTGGCGGGAGTCGCTGGCGGCGGCCCTGGCGGCCGGCCCCGACCACATCTCCGCCTATGCGCTGATCGTGGAGGAGGGCACCGCGCTGGCGGCGCGGATCGGCCGGGGGGAGGTGGCGGCCCCCGACGACGACGTGCTGGCCGACCGCTACCTGATCGCCGACGAGGTGCTTACCGCGCACGGCATGACCTGGTATGAGATCTCCAACTGGGCGGCCTGCGATGCGGCCCGGTGCCGGCACAACCTGCTCTACTGGACCGGCGGGGACTGGTGGGGGATCGGCCCGGGCGCGCACAGCCACGTCGGCGGCACCCGGTGGTGGAACGTCAAGCATCCCGCCGCCTACGCGGCGCGGATCGCCGCGGGCCACAGCCCGGCCCAGGCGCGGGAGATCCTGGCCGGGCGGGAGCGGCGGCTGGAGCGGATCCTGCTGACGACACGGCTCGCCGCTGGCTGCCCCCTGGCCGAACTGGAGCCGTCCGGGCGGGCGGCGGCGGCGGACGCGGTCGCGCGTGGGCTGGCGGCCGAGGCCGCCTACGCGTCGGGGCGGGTCGTCCTCACCCGCCGGGGCCGGCTGCTGGCCGACGCCGTCGTCCGCGACCTGACGGGTTAGGGCATGTCCCATAGATCTTCAGCCTGCTGTGCGGCCCCGGACGGTCGTCTCGCGGCGGGTGGCTTGCGATCCCCCACGCCTGCCCATCCCGCTTCACGGTGACCGCTCGCTACGGCCAAGATCTATAGGACACGCCCTGGCGGCACGTCTAGCGGAGCATCGGCGTGCACAGCCAGCGGGGGAAGGTGTACTCCTCACCGCGGCTCGCCTTGGCCGCCGCGCGTACCAGGAACACCAGTGTGGTCAGCCACAGCACAAGGACCAGCGGCACGACGACGGCCAGCGCCACCCGGGGGGAGTCGAGGACGAGCACCGCACCGATGATCGCGGCGGACAGGTCGTACAGGATCACGGTGAGCCAGACATTGACTGCCTGTGCCGCGTGGGCGCGGACCCAGGGCGATCCGCGCATGGACGTCAGGTAGATGGCCAGCGGCACCAGGAAGCCGAAGAAGGGCACCGTGAGGTAGCCGAGCATGGCGCGCTGGGCGCCCTCGGGGCCGTCGGCCGCGGCCGGGTATACCGGCGGCTCGGCCGGGTGCACCGGCACCGCGCCCGCCGGAGCCGCGTTCGCCGGCGGCTGGCCGGCCACCGGCAGCCTGGCCCGGGTGGCGCGTGCCCGGAGCGCGGCGGCGGCGCTGGCGGGCATCCCGCCGGGGTGCGTGTACTCCTCATGGGCGACCGGGACATCCCCTTGCGCCCAGCCGCCGTCGGCGGGGAACACCGCCACCTGGGATCCGCCCGCCTGGTAGCCGCCCTGCGGGTGGCCCGCCCCGGCGTAATCCTGGGGCGGGTGGTCACCGCGCGGGTAGCCGCTGCCTTGCCCGTAGCCGCCGTCCTGCGGGTAACCAGCCGGCGTGTCTTCGGTGCCGGGGTATCCCGGCGTGGCCGGCTGCCCGGGCGTGGCCGGCTGCCCGGGTCTGGCCGGCTGCCCGGGCGTGGCCGGCCGCCCGGGGCGGGACCGGTATCCGGGGCTGGGCGGGTAGTCCGGCATGGCCGGGTAGTCCGGCGCCGGCGGGTAGTCCGGCGCCGGCGGGTAGTCCAGCATGTCCGGGTAGTCCGGCGCCGGCGGGTAGTCCAGCATGGGCTGGTAGCCGCCCTCGTCGTAAGCGTCTCGCTGGTAGCCGGGCGGCTCCGGGTAGCCGGGGTCCGCTGGGTAGTCCGGGTAGCCGGGCTCCGCCTGGTAGTCCGGGTAATCGTCCGGCCCGGAACCGGCTCCGGACGGATGGCCGGGCGCGTGCCCGTAGCCGGCCTCGGGCGGGTAACCCGGCGGCGGCACGGGCGCCCCGCCTCGCGGATGGGCGGCCCCCCGGTGGCCGTTCACCGGCTGGTCGCCTGGATGCGGCTCGAAGGCCCGCCATTCGTCCGGCCCCGCCCGCCGCGCGCGAGCGGCTGGCCGTTCCTCCGGGGAAGGCGGCCAGTGCGCGGGCGGCTCGGGCGGGTGGCTGGTCATGGCTCCTCTGCGGGCTTGCAGTTCCTCAAACGTTAGCGACCGGATCGCTGGTTCCGGGCGCGGTAACAAAGTCGATAAGTTCCTCAACCCGGCCCAGCAGCGCCGGCTCCAGGTCCGCATAGCTGTGCACCGCGCCGAGAATCCTCCGCCAGCCGGCGGCAGGCTCGTCATCCCAGCCCAGGGCCTGCAGCACCCCTTCTTTCCACGGTGTTCCGCGCGGGACGGCGGGCCAGGCGCCGATACCGAGACTGGCCGGCCTGACCGCCTGCCAGATGTCGACGAACGGGTGACCGACGACCAGCACGTGCGGCGAGCTGACCTGGGCCGCGATCCGGCTCTCCTTGCTTCCTGGGACCAGGTGGTCGACAAGGACCCCCAGCCTGCGGCGGGGGCCGGGCGCGAAAGCCGCCACGATCGCAGGCAGGTGGTCGACCCCTGCCAGATACTCGACCACCACCCCGACGTCGCGCAGGTCGTCCCCCCAGATCTTCTCGACCAGGTCGGCGTCGTGACGGCCCTCGACATAGATCCGGCTCGCCCTGGCCACCCGTGCCCGGGCAGCTGGCTGGCCCGGGAGCGCTGGCGCCACGAGCGACCCCGAGGCCGTCCGGCCCGTGCCGGGCCCCCCAGGATGGTGGCGCTGGCCCGGCCCGCCCGGTGTGCATGGCGCTCCCGGCGCCGGACGGACCAGCGTGACCGGCCGTCCTTCCAGCAGGAACCCGCCACGCGTCAGCGGGAATACCCGCTGCTTGCCCTTCCGGTCCTCCAGCGTCACGACATGCTTCTCGCAGTCCACCACGGCCCCGCAGAAACCCCCGCCAGCCTCCTCCACCACGAGCCCGCGTTCGGCGGGCACCTGCGGGTGCTCCGTGCGCGGGCGTTGCCCCGGGTCTGCCGCGAGTACGTCAGGGCCGTAGTCCCGCCTCATCCCACCCCACCGTCGTTACGCCCGGCGGCGGCGCTGCGCCGGCCCGGCCAGGTTCGTGCGGCCGGGCAGTGCCGGGCCGCCTCGCACGAACCTACCGGATCACCAGTGCGCTCCTGTGCCAGCTCATCGAGACCGCCCAGTTCACCGCGGCTCGCCGCGCCGCCAGTGTCGGCGGAACGGTGCCAGGACGCCCGGTCCGCCATAGAATTGGCACTCGGGATGATGGAGTGCCAGAGAGGGGCTTTGTGCTCGACGACAGGAAGCTTGCCGTGCTGCGCGCCATCGTGCAGGACTACGTGTCCACCATGGAGCCGGTGGGCTCGAAGTCGCTCGTCGACCGGCATCACCTGGATGTGTCCCCCGCAACCATCCGTAACGACATGGCGGTGCTGGAGGAGCAGGGCTACATCGCGCAGCCGCACACCAGCGCGGGCCGGATCCCGACCGACAAGGGGTACCGGCTGTTCGTCGACCGCCTGTCGGGGGTCAAGCCGCTGTCGGCCGCCGAGCGGCGGGCGATCGAGACGTTCCTGGCTGGTGCCTACGACCTTGACGATGTGGTCACCCGCACGGTGCGCTTGCTGGCGCAGCTGACCCGGCAGGTCGCGGTGGTCCAGTATCCCTCCCTGACCAGGTCGTCGGTGCGGCACGTGGAGCTGGTGCCGCTGGCGGCGAAGCGGCTGCTGGTGGTGCTGATCACCGATACCGGCCGGGTGCAGCAGCGGATGGTGGAGCTGCCCGTCCCGATCGAGGAGGAGGCCGTCACCCAGCTGCGGGCGGTTCTCAACGCCTGCCTCGACGGGCGGATACTGACCGATGTAGCCTCGGTGGTCGCTGATCTTCCGGAGCGGGTCCAGCCCAGTGACCGGCCGAACGCCGCCGCGGTCTTCTCGGTGATCCTGGAAAGCCTGGTCGAGCGGAACGAGGAGAAGGTCGTGGTCGGCGGGGCGTCGAACCTCACCCCCGCCGATTTCTCCCAGGGCCTGCACGAGGTTCTCGAATCTCTTGAAGAGCAGGTGGTGCTCATGCGGCTGCTGGGTGAGTCGGTGGACCAGTCGTCGGTGACCGTCCGGATCGGGGCGGAGAACCCGGTGGCCGGGCTGCACAGCACCTCGCTGGTCGTGGCCGGTTACGGGACCGGCGACCAGGCCGTGGCCCGGCTCGGCGTGCTCGGGCCGACCCGGATGGACTACCCGACGGCGATGGGGGCGGTGCGCGCGGTGGCACGCTATGTGGGCCAGATCCTGGCGGGGACCTGATCGTGAACGACTACTACGGGATACTCGGCATCCGCCGCGACGCTGGCCCTGAAGAGATCAAGAAGGCCTACCGCCGGCTCGCCAGGGAGCTGCACCCGGACGTCAACCCGGACCCGCAGACCCAGGAGCGGTTCAAGGAGATCACCCAGGCCTACGAGGTCCTGTCGGACCCGGAGAAGCGCCAGATGTACGACCTGGGGGCGGACCCGTTCGCCCGGCCCGGGGCTGCCGGGCCAGGCGGCCCCGGTGGGTTCGGCGCCGGGTTCCCGTTCAGCGACATCATGGACGCGTTCTTCGGCACCGGCGCGGGGCCGCGGGGGCCGCGCAGCCGCGCCCGCCGGGGCCGCAACGCCACCATCCGGGTGGACCTCGACCTCGCCGAGTGCGCGTTCGGGGCGACCAGGGAACTGGTGGTGGACACGGCCGTGGTCTGCCCGACCTGCTCCGGCGAGGGCACCGCGCCCGGGACCCATCCCGAGACCTGTGACGTGTGCGCCGGCCGGGGCGAGGTGAGCCAGGTCGCCAGGTCCTTCCTCGGCCAGGTGATGACCTCCCGGCCGTGCCCGGCCTGCGGCGGCTACGGCACCATCATCCGGCGGCCCTGCCCCGAGTGTGACGCGGACGGCCGGGTCCGCACCCGCCGCACGATCAAGGTCCGGATCCCGGCGGGCGTGGAGGACGGGACCCACATCCAGCTCGCGGGCGAGGGGGAGATCGGCCCCGGCGGCGGCCCGCCCGGCGACCTGTTCCTGGAGATCGTCCAGCGGCCGCACTCGATCTTCGAGCGCCAGGGCGATGACCTCCACTGCACGGTCACGATCCCGATGGTGTCGGCCGCCATCGGGGCGACCCTGTCGGTGGAGACGCTGGACGGCGCCAGGGACCTGGACATCCGCCCGGGCACCCAGTCCGGCCAGGTCATCCCGCTGTACGGGCTGGGAGTGCGGCACCTCAACGATTCCGGCCGCGGCGACCTGGTCATCCACGTGACCGTGGAGACACCGTCCAAGCTCGACGAGGAGCAGGAAGCGCTGCTCAAGCAGCTGGCGAAGCTGCGCGGTGAGGAGGCCCCGCCGGGCAGGTTCGCCCCCGGCCAGCAGGGGTTCTTCTCCAGGCTGAGGGACGCGTTCAACGGGCGCTGACCAGCCAGCGGCCCCCGGCCAGGAGGCACAGGGCCGGACGATCGCCGGCCAGGAGGCACAGGGCCGGACGATCGCCGGCCAGGAGGCACAGGGCCGGACGATCGCCGGCCGGGAGGCACAGGGCCGGCCCACCCCGGGCCAGGGCGCGCAGGGCCGGGGCACCCCGGCCGGAGATGCGCGGCCGCCGGTCTTCCTCGCCCCGGCGGACGCGCTGGCCGGCGGTGAGATCATCCTGTCCGGCCCGGAAGGCCGCCACGCCGCCACCGTCCGCCGCCTCACCACGGGGGAGCGGGTGGATGTGACCGATGGGGCGGGCCAGGTGGCCGAGTGCGCCGTCGTCCGGGCCTCCGGCGGCGTCCTGCGGCTCGCCGTCCGGTCGCGCCGGGTGGAGCCGCCCGCCGATCCCACGCTGGTGGTCGTGCAGGCACTGCCCAAGGGGGACCGCGGCCAGCTCGCGGTGGAGCTGATGACCGAGGCGGGGGTGGATGTGATCGTGCCCTGGGCGGCGCAGCGCTGCGTCACCCAGTGGCGCGGCGAGCGTGGCGAGCGGGCGCTGGCCCGCTGGCGCGCCACCGCACGGGAGGCTGCCAAGCAGGCCAGGCGGGCCAGGTTCTGCGAGGTGGCCGGGCTCGCGTCCACGCCGGAGGTGGTTCATGCCGTCAGGTCGGCGGCGCTGGCGGTGCTGCTCGATCCCGGCGCCGGGACCGCGCTCGCCGCGCTGCCGCTGCCGTCATCGGGCGAGCTGGTGCTGATCGTCGGCCCGGAGGGCGGGCCGAGCCCGGCCGAGGTGGCGGCGCTGACCGGGGCCGGGGCGGCTGGTGCGCACCTGGGCCCCACCGTGCTGCGGACATCCACCGCCGGGGTGGTTGCCGCGTCCGTGATGCTCAGCCGGGCAGGCCGCTGGGGCTGAGCGCGGGCCCGGCAGCGCGGCCGGCAAGCCAGCCGGCAGCCGCCAGGCGCGGGTGGTCCGGGATGGCCGGCGCAGCGGCCTTCTCAGCCGGCCGAGGTGCTCGGGGCCGGGCTGGTGCAGGTGGCGACGGGCATGACCTTCGCCACGGTCTGGATGCCGGTGCTGCTGCCCACCGACACCGCGCTGGTCGCCGCGCTGTCGGTCGGCGACGGGACGGTGGTGTCGGTCGGCGTCGGGGTCGGCGTGTCCGTCGGCGTGGCCACCGGGCTGGTGGTGTCGGTCGGCGTCGGGGTCGGCGTGGCCTGCTGCTTCGAGGTGCTCGAACAGGTGCCCGCCGGCGAGGGCTTGGGCTTGCCGGTCCGGCCGGTGGTGGGCACGATGACGCCGGGAGCCGACTGCCCCTGCAGGGTGGGCACCTGGTCGCTGGTGCCGGCGGCGCCCGAACTGGCGCTGGTGGGAGGGCTGCTCCCGGGGAAGAGCTCGAGCACGAGGTTGTCCCGGGCCGCGGCCAGGCCGAACACCCCGGCCACCACGATCACCACGGCACCCGCCACTGCCAGGGCAGGCCGCAGCCAGCCCAGGTTGGAGCGGGCCCGCGCACCGCCCGGCGCTCCCGCGGGCGTGGCGGCGCGGCGCCGTGACGGCATGACCAGCGCCGCGACGGTCGCCACGACCGAGCTGAGCAGGCCGACGGTCGCTGGCCACGCCCCGCCCCGTTCGGCGATGGCGGCGCGGATGCCGGTGAGCCCCGGCTCGAGCCGGATCCCGATCAGCCGGACCAGGTCCACGCACTCGGTCAGCATCAGCGATGCCTGCCGCACCAGCCAGGGCGCATGCGTCCGATGATGGATCCGGTCGAGGCCGCCATTGGCGGGCTCGATGGAATCCACTTCGGCGTGCAGTGCCTGCCGAAGCATCTCGTCGAAGTTGCCGTTCACTGATGTCATGCGTGTCGCCCCAGGCCGTTTCCGGCCCCCCCGGCCTTCCTCATTTCTCCATCTCCAGCACGGCCCGCAAGGACGCGATGGCCCGGGCCGTGTGACTCTTCACTGCGCCTCGGCTGATCCCCATGGCGCAGGCGATCTGTGCTTCCGAAAGATCCCCGTAGTACCTGAGCACGAGCGCCTCCCGCTGCCGCGGCGGCAGCGAGCGCAGCGCCGAGACCACGGCTGTGCGCTCCAGCAACGTGAGCGCGCCCTGCTCGGCGCTGGGCATGTCGGGCGCGGGCTTGGGCGCGTTGCGGTCGACCACCACCCGGTGCCGCAGTACCGAGCGTGACCGGTTCACGACCGACTGCCGCAAGTAGGACAGCGCCTTGTCGTTGTCCCGGATCCGGCGCCAGGCGGTGTGCATCGCCACGAACGAGTCCTGCACCACTTCCTCCGCGGTGGCGGTGTCGCGCACCAGGAGGGCGGCCAGGCGCACCAGCGAGCGATAGTGCGTGCTGTACATCGCCGTGACGGCCTGCTCCGCATCCCACTCAGCGGGAACCGAACCAAGCGCGGCATCTGCCACAAGGGTTTCGGTCACGTGAATGGGACGCGCTGGCACCGCGTCAGGTTCACCTGCGGTCATATCAAAATTGCGCACCGCGCCCATACCGGCAGCCTGATCTCACCGAACCCACCCCTAGAACCTCATCCAGGCGCAGAGCCTGTGACGTATCTGATCCGGGCGACGCACCCGTTGCACGGTCGAAGCCTCTTCGTCCCATGCGCAGTGGCGGCGTGCGCCATGGATTCGCAACCATGCCACCATATCTGCCGCCGGCCTGTTCGGGGGGTAACAAGCTAAGATCGCTCCGTGGCGGATTGCCTTTTCTGCAGGATCGTCGCGGGCGACGTCCCGGCCCAGCGGGTGGCCGAGACGGCCCGCACCATCGCGTTCCGGGACATCAACCCCCAGGCCCCCACCCATGTGCTGGTGGTACCGAAGGACCACCACCCCGATCTGGCCGCGCTCGCCGTGGCCGGCGACGGCCTGCTGGACGAGGTGGCGGCCCTGGCGCATGAGGTCGCCGTGACCGAGGGGGTCAGTGAGACCGGGTACCGGGTGGTCTTCAACACCGGGCCGCAGGCCGGGCAGACCGTGTTCCACACCCACGCCCACCTACTCGGCGGCCGGCCGCTCGCCTGGCCGCCTGGTTAGGGTGTGCCCTGTCGGTCTCGGCCGTCGCGAGCGGCCGTCATGAAGGGGGAATGGGGAGGCGGGTGGGGGACCGCAAGGCGGAGGAGGAGCTGATAGTGGAGCTATCGGCGACGACGGCAACGCTGCGGGGCGCCCTCCGGCGGACGCGCAGCGGGCCGAAGATCGACAGGACATGCCCTAACAGCCCGGCGGCAGGACGCTGGATGAGGCGGCGTGCGCACGCGGGCCCGGCGGTTCTCCCGCCGGGACCTGCCCGCAGCGCGGATAGCATGGGGGCCACGCGACCGCGGGCACGCGCCTGTGCCCCTTCGGAGACGAGGAATTGACAGACACGCCCGGCGATACCCGCAACCGCACCCGCGGGGAAGCTCCGGCCGGACCGCCGGCCGGTGAGACCACCCAGGTCAAGGTCGTCATCCCCGATGATCATTCGATGGTCAGCCTGCTGGGATCGGGCGACGAGCTGCTGCGGGTGATCGAGGACTCGTTCGCCGCCGACATCCACGTCCGGGGCAACGAGATCACCGTCTCCGGCGCACCGGCGGAGGCGGCCCTGGTCGCCGAGCTGTTCGAAGAGCTCACCGCGCTGCTCGCCGGCGGCGCGGAGCTCACCGCCGCCGCGGTGGAGCGGGTCATTCCCATGCTCCGCCGCAAGTCGGGGGTCCGCCCCGCGGAGGTGCTGAACCTCGACATCCTGTCGTCCCGCGGCCGGACGATCCGCCCCAAGACGCTCAACCAGAAGCGTTACGTGGACGCCATCGATCAGCACACGATCGTCTTCTGCATCGGGCCGGCCGGGACCGGGAAGACCTACCTGGCGATGGCCAAGGCGGTCAAGGCGCTGCAGGCCAAGGAAGTGACCCGGATTATCCTCACCCGGCCCGCGGTGGAGGCGGGGGAGCGGCTCGGCTTTCTGCCCGGCACCCTGTACGAGAAGATCGACCCCTACCTGCGGCCGCTGTATGACGCGCTGCACGACATGATCGACCCGGAGTCGATCCCCCGGCTGATGGCCGCCGGCACGATCGAGGTCGCCCCGCTCGCCTACATGCGTGGCCGGACGCTCAACGATTCGTTCATCATCCTGGACGAGGCGCAGAACACCTCCGCCGAGCAGATGAAGATGTTCCTCACCCGGCTGGGCTTCGGCTCGAAGATGGTGGTGACCGGTGACATCACCCAGGTGGACCTGCCAGCCAACCAGGCCGGCGGCCTGCAGCTTGTCCAGGACATCCTCGACGGCGTGGAAGACATCTACTTCTCCCGGCTGAACAGCAACGACGTGGTCCGGCACCGGCTGGTCAGCGACATCGTCAACGCCTACGAGGCCTATGACGCCCGTAACCGGCCGGCCTCCGGGCGGGCGCAGCGGCTGACAGGCAACGGCCGCCGCGCGGCTCCCGGCACGCCAGGAACCTCCCGTGGCGCCGGCCGCCGCGCGCAGTGAGACGGCGGCCAGCGCGGTGAGCATCGAGGTCGCCAACGAGTCGGGTGCCGAGGTGGACGAGCCCGCCCTCGCGGCGCTGGCCCGCTACGTGCTCGACACCCTGCGAATGCACCCGCTGGCGGAGCTGTCCGTTCTGCTGGTGGATACGGACACCATGGCAGACCTGCACCAGCGCTGGCTCGGTGAGCCCGGGCCGACCGACGTGCTGTCGTTCCCCATGGACGAGCTGCGGCCGCCGCCACCCGGGAGCGACCGCGCCGATCGCGCCGACGAGCCGGGCGCGGTGCCCTGGCTGCTCGGTGACGTGGTGCTGTGCCCGGAGGTCGCCGCCAAGCAGGCGCGGGCGGCGCGGCACCCGGTGGCGGACGAGCTGGAGATGCTGTGCACCCACGGCATCTTGCACCTGCTCGGATACGATCACGCCGACCCGGAAGAGCATGCCACGATGTTCGGGCTGCAGGACCGGCTGCTGGGCGGCTGGCGTGCCGGTCACGCGGCCGGCCGGGACCGCAAGGCGACCGACGATTCCGGGTGATGCTGCGATGGCGTGGCTGGTTGCCGCCGCTGTGGTGCTCGCGCTGCTGGCCGGGCTGTGCGTCGCCACCGAGGTCGCCTTCATCCGCATCTCCCGGGCGGGTGCCAGGGAGCTGACCCAGGCCCGGGAGGGCCGCGGGACCGGGCGGCTGCCGGCCGTGCTGGCCGATGCGCCGGTCTACCTGAGCGTGCTGCTGCTGGTCCAGATCTGCTCGGAGACAGCCGCGACGGTCCTGGTGACGGCCGTGCTGCTGCACTGGCTGGGATCCGGCTGGCAGGCGTTCCTCATCGCGGTGGCCGTGATGACGGCGATGCTGTACCTGGTGGCCGGGATCGCTCCCCGGATGCTGGGCCGGCGGCGCGAGACGCGGCTCGCGGCCGCAGCCGCCGGCGTCCTCTACCCGGTGGTGCGGATACTCGGCCCGCTGCCGCGGGTGCTGCTCGCGGTCACCCCGGGCCGCGGCTCCAGGGACGGCGCCCGGGCCTCCGAGGAAGAGCTGCGGGGCCTGGTCGACCTGCTGGCGCAGCGGCGGGTGATCGAGCCGGGCGAGAGCGCGATGATGCAGTCGGTGTTCGAGCTGGGCGAGACCATCGCCCGCGAGGTCATGGTCCCCCGCACCGACATGGTTTTCGTCGAGCGCGCCAAGACCGTCCGGCAGGCGCTCTCGCTGGCCCTGCGCAGCGGTTTCTCGCGAATTCCCGTGGTCGGCGCGAACGAGGACGACGTGATCGGCATCGCCTACCTCAAGGACCTGGTGGAGCACATCGAGAAGAATCCGGACGCCGACCCGGTCGCCAAGGTGGAGTCGGCGATGCGGCCGGCCACGTTCGTCCCCGAGAGCAAGCCGGTCGATGCGCTGCTGCGGGAGATGCAGGCGCGCCAGATCCACCTCGCGATCGTGATCGACGAGTACGGCGGGACAGCGGGCCTGGTCACCATCGAGGACATCCTGGAAGAGATCGTCGGCGAGATCACCGACGAGTACGACCAGGAGCAGCCGACCGTGGACTGGCTGGCCCCCGGGCGCGCCCGGGTGACGGCCCGGCTGCCCGTGACCGACCTGGAGGAGCTGTTCGGCGTCAGCATCGAGGCCGAGGACGTGGAGACGGTCGGCGGCCTGCTCGCCTACGCGCTCGGCCGGGTGCCGATCGCCGGGTCGGTCGCCACCGTGGCCGGGCTGACGCTGACCGCGGAGAGCCTGGAAGGCCGGCGGAACCGGATCGGCACGGTGACCGTCGAGCGGACGGCACCGGGCGCGGCGGCCAGCGGCCCGGACGGGCAGTCCCCCAACGGCCACTAACGCGCCCCGGCGGGGCAGGGGAAATGACCGGAATGTGGGAAAGGTGCTCGTCTACAATCTGCGCCGTGAGCCACCCCGCCGCGGAAGACGAGAAGATCATCACGCTGGCCCGTTCCGCCCGCGCCCGTGTCGCGGCCGCCGAGGGCGCGGCGGTGCGGGACGAGACCGGCCGCACCTACGCCGCCGCCGCCGTGAACCTGCCCACGCTCCGGCTGTCGGCGCTGCGCCTGGCTGTGGCGATGGCGGTGTCCAGCGGGGCGGCGGCGCTGGAGGCGGCTGCCCTGGTCAGCGACGCCGACGCACCCGATCCGGGTGATCTGGCGGTGGTGCGGGACGTCGGGCCGGGCGCGGTGATCTTCCATGTCGGGACCAACGGCGCCATCCGGGGCACGCTGATCCCCTGACGGCGGGTCCCGCCGGTGCGGTCGCGGGTCAGCGGTGACCACCCGCTGGGCGCTCACCATCACCGCGGCACCAGCGCCGGTTACCGTTGCCGGTATGTCCCTGGCCGGTCATGATCTGTCGCTCAGCATCGGGGAGAACTACCTGGCGTTCTCCCGGCATGAGGCGCGCGGGCGCTCACGGGCCTATGAGACCCTGGCCGCCGAGGTCGCTGGCGACCCGCCGGTGCTGGCATTTCTCGCCTCCCTGCCGCCGGCCAAGCGGCAGCCGAACCTGCTGTTCGCCGCCGTCCGGTACCTGCTGGGGCGGCCCGCCGACATCGCCTCGCTGCGGGCGCTGGTGGCCGGCCGGGGGGCGGATCTGGCCGCGGTCATCCAGGCCCGGCGCACCCAGACGAACGAGCCCGCCCGCTGCACGAGCCTGCTGCCGGCGCTGATGCTGCTCCCGCAGCCGCTGGCGCTGCTGGAGGTGGGCGCGAGCGCCGGGCTGACGCTGCTGCCCGACCGCTACTCCTATGACTACGCCGGGCACCGGGTCACCGGCACCGACCCGCGGGCGCCGGTGCTGCGCTGCGAGCCACGCGGGCCGGTGCCGCTGCCGGAGCGGGTGCCCGACGTGCGGTGGCGGGCGGGCCTGGACCTGAACCCGCTGGACGTCACCAGCGACGACGACGTCCGCTGGCTCCGCTGCCTGCTGTGGCCCGGCGAGCCGGGCCGCGGCCAGCGGCTGGCCGCCGCGATTGCCACCGCCCGGCGCGACCCCCCGGCCGTGCACCGGGGCGATCTGCTGACCGACCTGCCGGCGCTCGCCCGGCAGGCGCCGCCCGGCGCAACGCTGGTGATCTACCATTCCGCGGTGCTGGGCTATCTCAGCGGCACCGAGCGCAGGCAGTTCGCCGAGACCGTCCGCGGCCTGGACGCGGTCTGGCTGTCCAACGACGTGGCGCTGGATGTCCCGGTGCTCGCCCCTGGCGAGGCCTCGTTCCAGCTCGTCCGGGACGGCCGCACCCTGCTGGCCACCGCCGACACCCACGGCACCTGGCTGCACTGGCTGGCATGACCAGCGGCCAGCGTGCGGGAGAATCGTGGGGTGGCGGTGCCGGAGGTGGATGAGGCGTTCAGGTCGGGCTTCGCCTGCTTCGCCGGGCGGCCGAACGTCGGCAAGTCCACACTGATGAACGCGCTGGTCGGCGCGAAGGTGGCGATCACCAGCAGCCGCCCGCAGACCACCCGGCGGGCGATCCGGGGGATCGTGCACCGGCCGGACGCCCAGCTGGTCATCGTCGACACACCCGGCCTGCACCGCCCCCGCACGCTGCTGGGGGAACGGCTGGACAGCCTGGCCCGGTCCACGCTGACCGAGGTCGATGTGATCGGGTTCTGCATCCCGGCGGCGGACCGGATCGGGCCCGGGGACAGGTACCTGGCCACCGAGCTCGCCGGCATCGGCACCACCCCGGTGGTGGCCATCATCACCAAGACAGACCGGGCCTCTCCCGCGCAGGTGACCGCGCAACTGGCCGCGGTGGCCGGGCTGGGTGACTGGGCGGACATCGTGCCGGTCTCGGCGGTGACCGGCTTCCAGCTCGACGTGCTGGCGAGCGTACTGGTGTCCCACCTCCCACCGGGGCGGCCGCTCTACCCCGATGGCGAGCTCACCGACGAGCCCGAGCAGGTGCTGGTCGCCGAGCTGATCCGGGAGGCGGCCCTGGAAGGGGTCAGGGACGAGCTGCCGCACTCGATCGCCGTGGTGGTGGAGGAGATGGGACCGCGGCCTGGCCGGGACGACCTCACCGACGTGCACGCGCAGATGTTCGTCGAGCGGCCCAGCCAGAAATCGATCGTCATCGGCGCCAAGGGCACGCGCCTGAAGGAGGTCGGCACCAGGGCGCGGCAGCAGATCGAGGCGCTGCTCGGCACCAGGGTCTACCTTGACCTGCGGATCAAGGTGGCCAAGGACTGGCAGCGCGATCCCCGGCAGCTGCGCCGGCTGGGCTTCTACGACTGAGCGGGCACCGGCAGCGCCAGCACGTCCGCCACTGCCAGCTCCCAGGACAGCCAGTGGTCAAGGACCTGGTAGCCGAGCTCGCTGTTGATCGCGATCATGTACTCGTTGCTGTCGGCGTTGCCGGTGACGATCCGCTCCAGGCCCGGCTCCCGGCCGGCGAGCAGCTCCAGCATCGCCACCTTGACCAGCAGCCCGAGCCGGTGGCCCCGGTGTGCCCTGGCCACCACCGTGAGCTCCTGGTGGCCCCAGTCCGGCGTCTGCGGGTCGACGTGGAGCTCGGTGACCGCCACCAGCTCCCCGGTGCGGTCACTGCGCGCGGCCACGCTGTAGTGGCGCAGGCCCTGCCCGGCGGTACGCTCCATGGCCGCCCGCAGCCGCGCCGTGTCCCACAGCTGCTGGTCATGCCCGGCCTCGCGCGGCGCGTCCTCCCCCTCCTGGTTCAGCGCGGCCACCTGCTCGAGGTACTCATCCGGGACCGGCCCTTCCCAGGACAGCAGCGAGTAGCCGGGCGCGGCCGCCTGCGCCCGCGCCCGCAGGCTGGCCAGGTGCCCACCGGCGATGGCCCGCACGTGCAGCACCCGGCTGGCCTCGGCCAGGCCGGCCCGGGCACCGAGCGCCCGGCTGAACGCCTCCCCCGGTGAGCCCATCGTGGCTTCGGAGGTCAGCAGCACCCGGCCCCCCTCGTGGGCCTGGCCCGCGGCGTGCCTGACCAGGGCGGTGCCGATGCCGTGCCGCCGGTACGGGAGGCCGACCAGCGGGCTGAGGTAGGCCAGGTGGGTGTTCTCACGCTCCGGCAGGTTGAGCGCGTACCACCCGCATATCTGGCCGGCCGCGTCCCGCGCCAGCCAGGTCTGCGGCGGGTCCTCGGTCCAGCTGAGCCTCAGCCAGCCCGCGAAGACGCGGTCCGACATCGGCGGCTCACCCGGCTGGTCCACCGGCGCCGCGGCAACGTACATCTCATGACAGGCGCGGACCAGATCCTGGCCGGTCGCGGCGTCGAACCGTTCGATGTGCATGCAGCCAGCTAACCCAGGGCCTGCGGTTCGCGCCAGCGAATTTCGGCCGGGCGGTGGCCCAGCGCGGCCCGGCGGCCGGCCGGCGGCTGGGTCAGAGCCAGCCTTTCCGCTCGGCGATCTGGACCGCCTCGGCGCGGTTGCGGGCGCCGAGCTTGCCGATCGCGGCGGACAGGTGGTTGCGGACCGTCCCCTGGGACAGGTGCAGCCGCCCGGCCAGCTCGGCGATGGACCCGTGCCCGCGCGCGGCGGCCAGCACCTCGGCCTCGCGCGCGGTCAGCGGGCTGGCGCCCTCGGCCAGCGCCGCCGCGGCCAGGGACGGATCGACGACCCGCTCACCGGCGTGCACCCGCCGGATCGCGGTGGCCAGCTCGGCGGCCGGGGCGTCCTTGAGCAGGAATCCGCTGGCCCCGGCCGCCATCGCGGCCGCCAGGTAGCCGGGCCGGCCGAAGGTGGTGACGATCACGATCTTCCCGCCGAACCCGTTGCCGGTGAGCCTGCGGGCGACCTCGAGCCCGTCCAGCCCGGGCATCTCGATGTCGAGCAGCGCCACATCCGGCTGGTAGCGGCCGGCCATGGCGATCGCCTCGTCCCCGCTGGCGGCCTGGGCCACCACGGTGATGTCGGGCTCGAGCTCGAGCAGGGCGACCAGCGCCTGGCGGACCATGGTCTGGTCCTCTGCGATCATGATGCGGACGCTCACCGCGGCACCTGGCCCGGGGCGGCCGGGGCGGCCGGGGCGGCATCCGGTGCACCAGGTGCATCTGATGCGTCCGGGGCATCTTGTCCGGCGGGGGATGCGCCGGGGACGGGTGACGCGCCGGGGCCGGTGCCCGGTGCGGCCGTTGCGGCCGGGGATTCCCGCCGGTCAGCGGGGCTGGCCATGATGAGCGGGACGGTGACCCGCACCCGGAACCCGCCGCGGCTGCCCGCGCCCGCCTGCAGCGTCCCGCCGAGGCGGGCCGCCCGCTCAGCCAGCCCGGCCAGGCCAGATCCGGCGGCCGCGCCGCCGCCCGTGGGCATGCCGGGCGCCGCTGGCGGCCCGGCGCCGTCGTCGGTCAGCTCGGCGCTGACGCTGGCGGGAGTCACCGTGACGCTGATCACGGCGTGCTGGGCGCCGGAGTGGCGCACGATGTTGGTGCTGCCCTCCCGGACCGTCCACGCCAGCAGCGCGTCCACCTCCGGCGGCAGGGTGTAGGTGCCCGGCGCGTCCACCCGGCAGTCGATGCCGGCCGAGGCCAGCACCCGGCGGGCGGCGGCGAGCTCGGCCGCCAGGCTCGGCTGCCGGTAACTGGTCACCGCCTGCCGCACCTCGGCGAGGGAGCGGCGGGCCACAGCCTCCAGCTCGGCGATCTCTTTCGCGGCCCGCTGCGGGTCCGAACCGATCATCCGCCCCGCCAGCTCGCTCTTGAGCGTGATCACCGACAGACTGTGGCCGAGCAGGTCGTGCAAGTCACGCGAGATCCGCAGCCGCTCCTCCGCGACCGCCATCCTGGCCAGCTCGGCCCGGGCCTGGCTGAGCTTGAAAAAGAGGACGTTGCGCCGCTCCGCGCTGTAGGCGAACAGCCCGCCCAGCAGCGGCACCCCGATCGCCGCCAGCGCGGCGCCATAGCCGAGGTTGTACCAGACGCTGACCGCCACCCCCACGGCCGCGCACGCCGCCACCCCGATGGCCGCTCGCGGACGGGTGGCCGCGAACCGGCCGGCGGCCGCTGCGGCCACGGCCAGCGCGATCAGCCAGTTCATCTGCCCCACCGCGAACAGCGCCGCGCCGAGCACGACGATCACCCCCAGGATGACCATGTCGAGGCGGCGGAGATAGCTGGGCTGGGGAAGGCTGACCAGCACCCACCGGTCCACCAGCACCACGAAGACCGCGGTCCCCGGGACCAGGAAGGCGGCATCGCCGCTGAGCCCCTGCTTGGCGAACAGCGACATCGCGGGCAGGGCCAGGAAGACCGTGACCAGCACCCCGATCACCACGCGCCGGATGCGCAGCATGCCGGACACGCCGCGGTCCAGGTCGTCGGCGGCCGGCGGATCGGTGCCGTCGGTGGTCATACAACTCATCATGCCTCCACCGTGGGGCGGGGGCAGGAGCCCCCGCGCAGGCCACCAGCCGGTTTCAGGCGGTGGCGCTGGCTTCCCGCCGCCAGTGCGGTATGGCGGCCGTAGCCACCTGGTTGGCCGCCGTGACCTCACGCTAAAGGTGCAGGAAGGCGGCGGCATGTCACACGCATCCCGATCCGGCAATGACATATGTCATGGCCGCCGGGCACGGTGAGGGTGCGCCCGGTCACGGTGAGCACGGTGACGTCTGGTAATGTCGCAGGCGATGCATCGCGGACTGCTCCTGCTTAGTGGCCGCGGCGGGGCCCCATAACGGCCGGCTCCCTCGCCGCGGAGTCCTGGCGTGACCGCTGGCCGCCGCCCGAATCGCTAGGGAGCCATTTCTCCGATGCAAGCCGAGCATCAGCACGTACACCAGCAGCCCAGTGGTATGCCCTGCTACCGCTACACCCCGTTCCCGCCGGTGGACCTGCCCGACCGGACCTGGCCGGGCAGGACCATCACCGCCGCGCCCCGCTGGCTGTCGACCGACCTGCGGGACGGCAACCAGGCGCTGATCGACCCGATGAGCCCCTCCCGCAAGCGCACCATGTTCGACCTGCTGGTGCGGCTGGGCTACAAGGAGATCGAGGTCGGCTTCCCGTCCGCCAGCCAGGCTGACTTCGACTTCGTCCGCAGCCTGATCACCGGCAACCTGATCCCCGACGACGTGCAGATCTCGGTGCTCACCCAGGCGCGGGACGAGCTGATCGAGCGGACCGTGCAGTCGCTGGCCGGGGCGCCGCGGGCCACGGTGCACCTGTACAACGCGACCGCGCCGCTGTTCCGGCGGGTCGTGTTCGGGGTCGGCCGGGACGAATGCAAGGCCATGGCGGTGGAGGGCACCCGCTCGGTGATGAAGTACGCGCAGGAGTACCTGCCCGGCTGCGACTTCGGGTACGAGTACTCGCCGGAGATTTTCATGGACACCGAGCTGGACTTCGCGGCCGGGATCTGCGAGGCGGTGATGGACGCCTGGCAGCCGGGCCCGGGCCGGGAGATCATCATCAACCTGCCCTGCACGGTCGAGCGTTCCACGCCCAACGTGTACGCCGACCAGATCGAGTGGATGAGCCGCACCCTGTCCCGGCGCGAGCACGTCTGCCTGTCGGTGCACACCCACAACGACCGCGGCACCGCGGTCGCCGACGCCGAGCTGGCCGTGCTGGCCGGCGCCGACCGGGTGGAGGGCTGCCTGTTCGGCAACGGCGAGCGGACCGG
>DATIXO010000004.1:0-2028 GCA_035518495.1 Streptosporangiaceae bacterium | reverse complement strand
GCCGAACCTGGCCGGGATGCGCCGGGCCACGATGTCGGTCACCAGCGCCGCGACCTCCTCCGGTTCCTCGCAGGAGAACCAGAAGAAGTCGGCGAAGCCGGCCGTCCCGGGCGGCTGGCCCGCGTTGATCCGGTGCGCGTTGACCACGATGCCGGACTGCTGGGCCTGCCGGAAGATCTTGGTCAGCCGCACCACCGGCAGCGCCCCCGCACCGAGCAGGTCGCGCAGCACCTCGCCGGCGCCCACCGAGGGCAGCTGGTCCACGTCCCCCACCAGCAGCAGGTGCGCCCCCGGCGGGACCGCCTTGACCAGCTTGTTGGCCAGGATCAGGTCCACCATCGAGGTCTCGTCCACCACCACCAGGTCGGCGTCGAGCGGCGTGGTGGCGTCGAACGAGGGCTCGCCGCCCGGCCGCAGCTGCAGCAGCCGGTGGATGGTGGCCGCCTCGTGCCCGGTCAGTTCGGCCAGCCGCTTGGCGGCCCGGCCGGTCGGCGCGGCCAGCACGACCTTGGCCCCCTTGGCCCGCGCCAGCGCCACGACCGAACGGACCGTGAAGCTCTTCCCGCATCCGGGCCCGCCGGTCAGCACCGCCACCCGCGAGGTGAGAGCGAGCCGCACCGCCTCCTCCTGCTCGGGAGCCAGCGGCGCGCCGGTGCGGCCGCGCAGCCAGGCCAGCGCCTTGTCCCAGTCCACGGTGCCGAACGCCGCCAGCCGGTCGGCCCGGGTGGCGAGGAGCCGGAGGAGGGCGGAGGCCAGGGACCGTTCGGCCATGAAGAAGGGCGGCAGGTAGACGGCGGGCACCTGGGCGGCGGCGCCGGGCCCGGCCGGGACCTCTTCCCTGATCACCGCCTCCGCCGCGCCCAGCTCGTCCAGGCACGGGATGATCAGCTCGGCCGGCACCTCGAGGATCTTGGCCGCGTCGGCCACCAGGTTCGGCGCGGGCAGGTAGCAGTGTCCGTCGTCGGCCGCCTCGGACAAGGTGAACGCCAGCCCGGCTTTGATCCGCTCCGGGCTGTCGCGGGCGATGCCGACCGCGGCGGCGATGGTGTCCGCCGTCTTGAAGCCGATGCCCCACACGTCCGCGGCCAGCCGGTACGGCTCGTCGCGCACCACGGAGATGGCCTCGTCGCCGTACTTCTTGTAGATCCGCACCGCCAGCGAGGTGGACACCCCCACCTCCTGCAGGAACACCATCACCTCCTTGATCGCCTTCTGCTCGGCCCAGGCGGCGGTGATCATCGCGGTGCGCTTGGGTCCCAGGCCGTCGACCTCGATGAGCCGGCCCGGCGCGTCGTCGATGATGTGCATGATGTCGACGCCGAAGTGGGCCACCATCCGCTCGGCCATCACCGGCCCGATGCCCTTGATCAGCCCCGAGCCCAGGTACCGCTGGATGCCCTGGGTCGTGGCCGGGAGCACGGTGGTGTAGGAGTGCACCTCGAACTGCCGGCCGTACTTCGGGTGGCTCGTCCACCGGCCGCGCAGCCGCAGCGACTCGCCCACCTGCGCGCCCAGCAGCGGCCCGACCGCCGTGACCAGGTCGGAGCCGTCCCTTGAACCGCGGGCCGTGCCGATCCTGGCGATCGTGTACCCGGTCTCCGGGTTGGCGAAGGTCACGCGCTCCAGCACGCCATCGAGCAGGGACACTTCGGGCGCCATGCCACCATCATGGCCCAGGTCCGTACCAGCCCGGATCAGACCAGCTTGGCCACGGTGAGCAGGACGGCCGAATCCTCCAGCGCCTCCAGGCTGTGCGACGCGGCGGGCACCATCAGCAGGTCGCCCCGCCGGGCCTCCCAGGAGTGCTGGCCGGCCGTCAGCCGGACCCGGCCGGCCAGGACGTGCACGCTCGCCTCGCCGGGATTCTCGTGCTCGGCCAGGGTCGCGCCGTTGACCATGGCGATGACGGTCTGGCGAAGGACCTTCTCGTGACCGCCGATGACGGTGGCCGCGGTGCGGCCCCCGCTGCTGCCCCGGGCCCGCTCGAGTAGCTCACGGGCCGTCGCCTCCAGGGAGAACTTCTGCATG
>DATIXO010000003.1:0-5751 GCA_035518495.1 Streptosporangiaceae bacterium | reverse complement strand
ACACCCGGGCAGCGCTGGAAGCCGCTGACGGTGCCCGGGCTGACGCAGCCGCTGACGGTGCCCGTGCGCAGGCCACCCGCGATCAGGCGGACGCCCAGATCAGAGAGCTCCAGCGGCAGGCCGATGCCGCCATCGCCCGGGCCCGCGATGAGCGAGATGCCGCCCGTGCCGAGCGGGACACCGCGCTGACCGCAGCCGCCCAGGCCCGCCATCACGCCGACACCGAGATCAGCCGTGCACGGCAAGCCGAAGCCGACGCCCGCGCCGAGAACGGCCACGTCCGCGCCGACGCCGCCCGCGAGCGCGACGCCCAGGCCACCGCCTGCGCCGCCCAGCTGCACACCGTCCAAGCCCTCGCCGACACCTGGCACGCCCGCGCCGAGCACGCCGAAGCCCAGCTCAGCCTCGAACGTGACCACCAGCGCCGCCTCGACAGCCAGTCCCGCGCTCCCGCCAGCGCGCCCGCGGCCAGTACCACCCGGGCAGCCAGGACCGCCAGAACCCCCAGCACCTGTTGCCCGGCGCTGAAGATGCCGACGTAGGAGGCGTTCACGGTGCCGATGTGGTGACGCGAAAAGGCCCCGCAGCCGGGGTGGCTGCGGGGCGTTGGTGGTGATGGCGCCGGTGGCCGTGGGCGAGGTGCGGGTCAGGTGTCGGTGACTTCGGTGATGGCGGCGCGGGCGGCTTGCTCGTCGACGATGGCCTTGCCGGCGGCGTAGGTGGCGACGAGCGCCTGGATGGACAGGTTGTTGACCGCCCGGGGGTAGCCGCGGGAGGTGGTGTGAATCAAAGAGGCCGCGTCATCGCTGACTAGCGGGTCTGACCGGCCCGCGAGCTTGAGGTGGTGGCTGATGTAGCTGCTGGTTTCCTGGCTGGTCATTGGCGGCATCGCGTATCTCAGCGCGGTGCGCTGCTCCAGGGCGGCGAGGACGGCGAGCTTCATGGTGCGCCGCAGGGTGGGCTGGCCGATGAGCAGGCAGGCGAGCGGGGAGTCGGCATCGAGGTTATGGTTCGTGAGCATCCTTATCGTCTCGAGCTGCTCATACCGCAGCAGATGGGCCTCGTCGATTTTTCCGACCGTCCGCGCCGTGAACGACGTCCTGACCTGGGCTTTCACGTTGCGTGCATGTCCGCGACGTGATGGTGGCTGGGATGCGTCAGGGCGGATGCGGCGGAGCGTGGCCGACCTCAGCGGGCTGGGGCGCGCTCGGTGAGCTGGGCTTCGAGCTGGGCGATGCGCCGGTCGGCGAACCTGTTATTGGAGCGGGCGGCTTCCAGCCGGTCTTCCAGGGTCTTGTTGTCATGGTTGAGCTGGCGGACGCGCTGCTTGAGCGTGGTGTTCTCGGTGGCCAGCCGTTGCGCTGCCTCCGGTGACAGGTCGTGTTCCAGGTCGCGGATCTGGCCGAGGAGGATGGCCATGCGGCGCCGCTGGGCGGCGATCTCGGCCTGGGCTGTCTTCAGCGCCGCCTCGGCGTTGAGGGCGCGTTCCCGCCAGGAGGGCTCCTGGTCACCGCCAGCGCCTGGGGCCGGTGCCTTGCGTCCGCCGTCTTTGCTGACGGCGTCGCTGATCAGCGCTCGGGCGTCGGGGTTGGCGTAGAGGAACGTGCGGGACACTCCGGCCTGACGGGCCACGGCCGGGTAGGTGACCGGCGTCTTGTGGCGCCGTAGGCTGGCGACGGCGTCGCGGACCTGCTGCAGCTTCTGCTCGGCGGCGCGGCGGCGGGCTTCGATCGCGGCCGCCGTGCGATCCGGGGTCATGCTGTCGCCTCCAGCTCATCGCCGTCTGTGTCCGGCTGGTCATCGGGGACGGGGTCCGCGCCTGCGGCGGCGCTGGCGAGCTGGGTGGCGCGGAATCCGGTGTTCCAGACCCGCTGGAAGTAGTCCTGGGGGCGGCGCAGGTCCAGGGCGAGCGCGTCGTCGAGCAGGCCGAGACCGGCCAGGGCGGCTTCCAGCCCGTCGATGGCGGCCGCGGTCGGGGCGAAGAGGTTATGCAGCCAGTTGGCGGTGGCGTCGTCGGGGGCGCGTTCGGCGATGGAGTACCACTGCTCGCGTTTGCGCCGCCAGTAGAGCAGGTCGGCGCCTGAGAGCACGAAGTTGGCGCAGTTGTGGCAGTCCAGCTTCCACGGGCAGGCGCCGCCGTTGACGACGGGCTGGAAGGTGCAGAATCCGCCCTCGGCGGGGGTGCTGCGCCTTGACAGGTCGATCGCGAGTGCCTGGGCCTGCTCGCGGGTGATAGGCGTGGCGGGCCCGGACAGCAGCGTGCCGGGGCTGGGTGAGCCGGGCCCGGCGACCCACACGTGCTGCAGGACGTCTTCAAGGTCGGAATGGCTGAGCTGGATGTAGTGCTCGGCCATCCGGTCGGAGACGTGCCCGAGGTAGCGGCGGATGTGGGTGAGGGTCGCGCCGTGCCGCAGCAAGCTGGTGGCCAGCGTGTGCCTGGCCTGGTGGGGGACCCAGCGGCCGATGTCGAGCTCGTCGACCCAGGCCTTGAACCGGAGGTGGAACCACTGGTAGGTGACCGAGGCGGTCCCGTCCGGGTTGCGGTAGCGGCCGGGGAACAGCGCCATCGCCTCCCGCTCGGCGGGCGCAGGGGCGCGGCCGTGGCGGGCGATGAACCGGGACACGGTGGTTTCCCGGCGCGCGGCGAGCCGCCCGGACAGCGATTCGGGGATGCGGATCGCCTGGTCGTAGCGGCCGACCTTGGTCTGGTCGTGCCAGAGCATGGCCAGCCCGCCGTAGCGGCCGGTGCAGTCCAGCCGCAGCTGCAGCACCTCGCTGACCCGCCGCCCGGTGATGATGATCGTTTCCCACATGTCGCGCAGCCCGAAGTCGGCCGGGTCATGGACCTCGGCGAGCCGGGCGAGGCTGGCCTCATCGGCCAGGGCGCGGGCGACCTCGTCGGGGAACGGGCTGCGCTTGCGCACCGGGGTGGGCCCGGCGGCGGGCATCGCGGCGATGAACTGCCGGGATAGCCCGATCCGCTCGGCGGCACCGCAGTCCAGCGCCCAGCGCAGCAGCTTGCGGGCGTGGTTGAAGGTGATGCTGCGGGTGGTCGTGGTGACGATCGACAGCGTGCCGTCTTGCTGCCGCATCACCAGGGACGCCAGCCCCTCGCGTTCGCGGTATCGCTGGTCGGCGGCAAACCGCTGGATGTGCGCGGCGGTCAGCTGCGCCGGGTCGTGGCCGCCGCCGGGCGCGTCGACGGCCAGGAACGCGCCCAGCTCGGTGGCCGCGCGGCGGAAGGCGTCGAAGGTGCCGCCGGTGCGCGGGCAGGACGGGGAGCGCAGCAGGTCAGCCAGGTAGTCCCACAGCAGGTCCCGCAGCCACCGCTGGGCGATGCCGGTCAGGTCGAAGTGGCTGCCCCGCTCGGGGAACCGCATCCCGAAGTGGTCGGTCTCGATGAAGCCCGCGTCCCGGCTGGCTTCCGGGGTGAAGTAGGCCAGCCGCAGGTCGTGCAGCATCTCCCGGGCCACCATGGCCGCGAACGTGGTGCAGGAGGGAAGGTCAAGCTCGGTCAGCGACCCGGTGCCGCGGGTCCGGCAGGTATTGACCAGGGCCTGCACCCAGCCGGTATCCCACCGGGTGTGCCGTTCCCGCTGGGTATGAGCGAACAGGCCCCAGCGGATCTCCGCGGCCGGCAGCGGCGCCAGCCCGGCCAGGATGATCTGGCCCGGCCACGGCACTGGCGGCTGGGCGCCGCACCAGGCGCGGAACTGCTCCCGGTCAGCGAGCGCGACCGGCACCGGCAGGCCCCGGACCTCATAGCTGCGGGACCAGGCCCGCGGCAGCGCCGCGCCGCCCGGCCGGCCCTGCGTCTGGTACCGGGACTCGTGGCCCGCGCACAGGCCCAAAGGCGTGGCCGCCAGGTCCGGGCAGACCGCCACCTGGCAGGGGCCGTACCCGTCAAACGGGACCTGATCGGCGAGCCAGTTCTCGAAGCTGGCCTGCTGCCCCTCGCCGCGCTGGCGGCGATACCAGCGCATGCAGTGCCGGTGACACAGCCGCCAGCCGGTGTGCGTCGCGGGCCGGCCCGGGCAGATCCGGCACGGCACCTGCTCCACCCAGACCGAGGGGCCCAGCGGCTGCGCGGCGGCGAGGAACGCGGCCATGCCCTCCCCGCGGGCCTGCGCTTGCGACTGCTGCTCGTGATGGACATAGCACATCTCGAGGCTGCCCTTGCGGGTCCGCTCGCAGCCAGCCACCAGGCACGCCCACCGGAAGACCGGGTGCCGGGCCGGGATACGGATCACCCCGGCGCGGAACAGCGGGTCGAACGCCGGGCCGTCGATCAGCCCGGTCAGCAGCTCCAGCCGGTCCCGCCCGGCCCGGGCGCCATGCTGCTCCCGGTAGAGCGGCAGCAGCGGGTCGGCTTTCACCGTTCCTGGCCCCACACCCGGCGCAGCGCCGCGTCGAACGCCGGATCGTGCACGTCGGCGTGGGCGTAGGTCTCGCTGACCACGGTCGTCGACGCCCAGCCGCCCGCGTCCCGGGCGATCACCAGGTTGCCGCCCGAGGCGTCCAGGACCGCGGTCGCGAAGCCGTGCCGGAACGCGTGCGGGATGACCTTGCCGAGCCCGGCCCGCGTCCCGGCCCGGCGCAGCATCCCGCGGGCCGCATCCGGCGCCCACGGCTGCCCGGCGTTCTCGCCGTGCAGCTGCACCAGCAGCATGCCGTGCCCGGCGTCCTCGGGGTACTCGGTGGTCACGTACTCGAAGTAGACGTGGATCATCGCCGGGCTGGCCCGCTTGATCAGACCGCCGGTGACCACGCCGTTCTCCACCCGCCACGGGTGCCTGGTCTTGGCCGCGGCCCGGTTCGGGTTCCCGTCCCGGTGGCAGACGTGCACGTGCGGCGCCCGGCACTGCCCGCACCCCGCGCCCTCGCGCAGGTGCAGGTCAGCCAGGTGCAGCCCGCACAGCTCGCCGATCCGGAACCCCCCGTCACCCAGCCAGGTCACCACGAGCCGGTCCCGGGCCGTGCTGACCGCCTCCAGCAGCTTCTCCCGGGCGCCGTCGGGCGGCAGCTTCGGATGCCTGCGCCGCTGCCGGGGCGGGGCCAGCGGGTTGGCGGGCAGCTCGCGCTGCGCGTGGCCCAGGAACGCCCGCTGCCGGTCGGCCCGTGACGGCAACCGTGCCAGCTGCAGCTGCGAGCCGAGCCCGGTGTTGACGCCCAGCAGCGCCTGCTGCAGGTAGAACCCCTTCACGCACGCCGCGGCCGCCGACAGGGCACTCTGGCCGAACGGGCGCCGCCCGGCCCGCCACGGCTGGCCATACGGCCCGCGCCACGCCGCGCCCAGCGCCGCCATGTAACGCTTCAAGTCCTGCAGCGACACTGTCTGCGGCGTCAGCGCCTCCCGCTCCAGCCAGCGCAGGTGATCCAGCAGCAGGTAGGCGTAGGTCCGCTGGGTCCCCGACCCCTCATAGCTCTCCAGGAACCGGTCCGCCGCCTCATGCACGGCCCCGTCCGGCCACACGATCGTGAACGACCTGCCGCGGCCACCGCCTCGCTGGACCGCCTGCACGCGAAGATCCCCGATGACAACCCTGCCCGCCACGGATCCCCCGATCCCCCGGACGTCCCGCACATCCCTAGCCCGGCAGGTTAACAGGGCCGTCACGCTGCCAGAAGGAGGCTCGCCGGACGTGGCGGACGCCAGCGGGGCCGGTCGGAAAAGTCGATGACCAGGACGGGGGTCTTGCCGCGTTCGTCGCGTTCTGCGGCGAGCATGGCGCTGGCCTGGGCGGTGAGCCG
>DATIXO010000002.1:0-5134 GCA_035518495.1 Streptosporangiaceae bacterium | reverse complement strand
TGCGCGGCCTGGAAGGCGCGGACGGTCGGCAGCCCCGGAGGCGGTGGCCGCAGCGCCCGCTCGGTGAAGTAGCCGGCCAGGCCGCAGGCCAGCGCGGCCAGGGCTTCCCGGCTGGCCGCGCGGCCATATCGCGACAAGGCGGACGCCCTCAGCCGCCGGGCCGGTCACGCTGCCACCATGCCGGCTCATCCGCCGCACCGCAACCCGGGGCACACTCGTGCGTGACACTAGATCCCGGTGGATGCGGGCCCAGCTCCCGGTGGATGGGGCCCGGCGGCACCTGGGCGGCCACGGCGAAGGGGACAGGAATGAGCAGATTTCTGGGACACAGCGGGATCGAGGTCAGCGACATCGGGTGCGGGTGCTGGGCGGTCGGCGGGCCGGCCACCATGGACGGCATGGCGGACGGCTGGGGCGACGTCGATGACGACGAGTCCGTGGCCGCGCTGCGCCGCGCGCACGAGCTGGGGGTCACGCTCTTCGACACCGCGGATGTCTACGGCGCCGGGCACAGCGAGCAGGTGCTCGGCCGGGCGCTGGCCAGCAGCCGGGACGAGGTGGTGATCGCCACCAAGTTCGGCTACACCTTTGACGCCGGCCAGCGGGCGATCACCGGCGAGGACGCCTCACCCGGCTACATCCGCCGGGCGTGCCAGGCGTCGCTGCGGCGGCTCGGCACCGACCGGATCGACCTGTACCAGCTGCACATCGGGAACCTGCCGGCCGCCCAGGCGCAGGAGGTCCTCGGCACACTCGACGGGCTGGTCGGCGACGGGCTGATCCGCAGCTACGGATGGAGCACCGACGACCCGCAGCGGGCGGCCGTGTTCGCCGCCGGCGCGCACTGCGCGGCCATCCAGCACGACGCGAACGTGCTCGACGACGCCCCCGCCATGTTCGCCGCCTGCGACGCCCTCGGCGTGGCCAGCATCAACCGCAGCCCGCTGGCGATGGGCCTGCTCACCGGCAAGTACGGCGCCGACTCACAGCTGCCCGCCGACGACGTGCGCGCCGCCCAGCCGTGGGTGGGCTACTTCACCGGCGGGCGGCCGGCGCCGCAATGGCTGGCCCGCCTCGACGCGGTCCGCGAGGTGCTCACCAGCGGCGGGCGCACCCTGGCCCAGGGCGCGCTGTGCTGGCTGCTGGCACGCAGCCCGCGCGCGGTGCCGATCCCCGGCGTCCGGACCGTCGGCCAGGCTGAGCAGAACGCGGCGGCGCTGCGCCTGGGCCCGCTGCCGGCCGCAGACATGGCCGGGATCGCCCGGCTGCTCGATGCGAAATGACCGTCTTGCCCCATATAGAACATAAGTTCTATCCTGCGTGGATGACTGGCCCGGATCCTGACCGCCTCAGGTACGCACAGATCGCCGGGGCCGCGGCGCGACACGCCCAGGCCTGGCTGACCGCGGAGCAGGAGGCCGCGGCGGTCGCCGAGCTGAGACAGGCCGCGGCCGGCCGGGCTGACCTGCTGGCCGAATGCGCAGGCACCGCGCTCGGCTTCGGCGAAGGCGGGCAGGACGCCGCCCGGTACCGGCAGATCGCCGAACTGTGCATCGCCGCCGGGGCGGACCAGGCGCTCATCGGGCACTGGATCACCGTCGGGCGGCAGCGGGCCGCCACCGCGGCCGCCACCCCGCATGCTGGCCCGCCCGCCCGCGGATGACCACCCCCGCACGGCATGACGGCACCCCGCGCCATGACGGCCGGGCCCTCAGCGCGCCATGACGGCCGGGCCCTCAGCGCGGCATCAAGCGGGGAGCGGGCCGAGCCGGACGCTGGGCTGGCCGAGCAGCCGCTTCGCCTCACGGACGCCGCTGGTCATCGCACCGTCGGCGTAGGCCAGCCGGGCGCTCTGGGTGTGCTCGCCCGCGAACAGCAGGCGCCCGCCGACCGGCTCGCCGAGCAGGTCGGCGTCGGCGGGGCTGGATCCGGGCGGGATGTGGGTGTAGGCGCCGCCGGTGTAGGGGTCGGTCGCCCATGAGGTCACGGCCACGGCGGACGGCGGCGGGCACGGGCCGCCGGTCACCTCGGCGATCAGGTCAAGCGCCCACCGGACGGTCTCGTCCCCGGCCTGGCCGGGCAGCCGACCCGCGGCGCTGTGGAACAGGAAAAAGACCAGCGCCGGGCCAGCGCCGAACGCGTCCAGCCCGAGCACCCAGATGATCCATTCCCCGGGATCGCGAGGGAAGATCGTCAGGTGCGTGAAGCCCGCGGCGCGCCAGAACGGCTCGTCGAACCGCAGCGCCACCTTCTCGAAGCGGCCGAACCCGAGCCGCCCGATGGCCGCCAGCCGGTCGGCCGGGAGCGCGGGTGAGAACCGCGGCGTGCCCCGCTTGAGCACGCCCAGTGGCACCGTCACGACCGCGTGTGAGCCCTCCTCGGAGGTGCCGTCGGCGCCCCGCACGCGCACCCCGTCCTGGGAGAGCACGACCTCGGTCACGTCCACGCCCAGCCGCAGGTCGACGCCGGTGGCCATCGCGTCCACCAGCCGCCGGTAGCCGCCGTCCGGCACGTCGCCGAAATAGTTGCCGTCGTACTCGAACTCGTTCCACATCCAGCGCAGCGACTGGCGCTCGGCAAGGCCGGCGGACTCGGCCTCGACGGCGCCGTAGAGCATCTGCCGTGCCCGCCTCAGCCCACCCGCCGCCAGGCCGGCCCGGGCCACGAACGCCTCGATCCCGTCCGCCGCGGACGCATCCGGCCCGAGCTCGGCGGCCAGCTGGCCGGCCGCCTCCGGGAAGGCCTCGAGGTACAGGCCGAGCGCCGCCTCGGCCTCGGCGTCCGGCAGGCGGCGGCCCTCACCGCAGTCGAAAACGGCCATCTCCGGCACCGGGTCCGCGCTGCGGCAGGGCACCCCGGCTTGCTGCGCGAACGCACGGAGCGGGTTCCCGCCCGGCATGTGTATCCATGACCCGCCCAGATCGACCGGCGAGCCGCCCAGGTCGGCCGTGTGCAGGCGGCCGCCGATCCGGTCGCGGGCCTCCAGCACCACGCACTCCACCCCGCCGTGCGCCAGTGCGTTCGCGGCGGTCAGCCCGGCGATGCCCGCGCCGACGACCACCACGCGCTCGACCGGCCCCGTCACCCCGGTGGGGACGCCGGGCTGCCTGTCGTCGAAATCGCCAGCGCTCATCCGGCCCATCCTCGCGTGCGTGGCCCCCACGCTGCCCGGATGGCAGGCGGCTGCCCGCTCCCGTCACCGGCTGCGCGATGGGGAGGCCTCCCCACATCCGCGGCGGCGGCCGCGCCGTCTCAACCGGTGCGCAGGTCCATAACCGTCTCGTCCATAACCGTCTCGCACCAGGGGTACGCCATGCAACCTCCCGTTCTCTCCCACCGCCGCCAGGGCGCCGCGTCCCGCTAGGGCCCGCCGTCAGGGCGCTTCATGGGGCCACAGCCCGGCCAGCTGCGCTGGGCTGATGTTGCCGCCGCTGCACACGACCGCCACCTTGCGGCCCGCGAACCGCCCGGGCGCGCCGAGCACCGCCGCGAGGGCGGCCGCCCCGGCCGGCTCGACGAGGTTGCGTGTCTTCTCGATCATCACCCGGGTGGCGGCCCTCAGCGCATCCTCGGAGACCAGGACGAAGTCGTCCAGCAGCTCCCACATGATGCGCTGCGGCAGCTCGAAGGCGGTCCGGGTCGCCAGCCCCTCGGCGAACGTGCCCATCGTGTCCGCCACCAGCGACCCGGCCTGCCAGGAGCGGTACGCGGCCGGGGCCGCCTCGGACTGCACGCCGATGACCTCGACCGATCCACGGACCGCCGTGGCCACCACGCAGGCTCCCGCCGCCCCGCTGCCGCCACCGACCGGCACCACGATCACCTCGGTGTCCGGCCGCTCCTCCAGGATCTCCAGGGTGGAGGTGGCCACCCCGGCGATGAGCGCCGGCTCGTTCCCCGAATGGATGTACCGGTACCCGTGCTCGGCGGCCAGCTTCTCGCAGTGCTCACGCGCCTCGTCGAAGTCGCGGCCATGGAAGACCACCTCGGCGCCGAGTGCCCGCATCGATTCGACCTTCACCGGGTTGGCTTGCTCGGGCATGCAGATGACCGCGCGCACGCCGAACAGCTCCGCCGCGTACGCCACCGACTGGCCGTGATTGCCGGTCGAGGCCGCGGTGACGCCCCGGCGCCGCTCATCCGCGGTCAGCTGGCTGACCAGGTTCACGCCACCGCGGACCTTGAAGGCCCCGACCGGCTGATGGTTCTCGTGCTTGACCCACACCTGCGCGCCGGCCAGCGCGTCGAGGGCCGGGTAACGGTACAGCGGGGTCGGCCGCAGGTAGGGCGCGATGCGCTGGCGGGCGGCGAGCACGTCAGCGAGGTCCAGGGCAGGCCAGGTGGTCATGCCACGTGTCTACCATCCGGCGCCATTACCAGCCATCGTTGGCTGTTTCGGCAGTCCGGCCATGATCATCCGGCTAACATGAGGCGCCATGCGACTCAGGGGCGGGCTTGGCGGGTTCGTGGCGGCTCTCGCGGGAGCCGCGCTGACGGCAGGCGGCATCGTTACTCTCGCGGCCAGGACATCGCCGGCGGCGCCGGCCCGGCTCACCGCAGCGGCCCAGCTGCCGGATTTCGGCAACCCGAACGGCCATGCTGCCGTCCCGGCGGCCGGCCGCCGGGTCAGCACCAGCCACCCGGACCACGTCATCGGCACCGGCACGCCCGCCAGCTGCACCTCCGCCGCGGTGGTCAAGGCCGTGGCCAAGGGCGGCATCATCACCTTCAACTGCGGCCCGGCCCCGGTGACGATCACCATGACCGCCACCGCCAAGGTGCGCAACACCAGTCACCGGGTCGTGCTGGACGGCGGCGGGCTGGTCACGCTCAGCGGCGGCGGCAAGCGGCAGATCCTGTACATGGACACCTGCGACGCCAGGCAGGGAGGTAACACCTCGGACTGCTTCAACCAGCGGTGGCCGCACCTGATCGTGCAGAACCTGACCTTCAGGAACGGCAACTCCCAGGTCCGCCAGTCCAAGAACGCGTTCTTCGGCGGCGGGGGCGGCGGCGCGATCTTCGACCTGGGCGGGCAGCTCAAGGTCGTCAACTCCCGGTTCATCAACAACCGCTGCTTCGCCACCGGGCCCGACCTGGGCGGCGCGGCGATCCGGGCGCTGTCCCAGTGGCA
>DATIXO010000001.1:0-2799 GCA_035518495.1 Streptosporangiaceae bacterium | reverse complement strand
TGAGCAGCGGCCGGAGCTTGGGCACGCGGGTGATATCCCACAAGATCTCGTAGTCGGCCGCGGGGTGGAAAAAGCCGCGCAGCGCCCGCCCCAGCCGGGCCGTGATCTGCCCATGGGACCAGATCGCCTCAGTGGTGAGCGTCGTGTTCGCGGCTACCTGCCCGGGCAGGAACGTGAAAAGCCGGGCAGGGTAGGTCCGGCTGTCGGGCCCCGGCACCTCGACCCAGGATTCCCCCGCCCCGGCCGGCAGGGCACGCATCACCGGCAGGCCCGGATCCACTCGCTCGATGTGGCGCAGAGCGGCGGCCTGCATCGCCAGGACGGGCCCGTCATCGGCCGGATTAGAGATCTTGAGCAAGAAGCGCTGCCCGGCGGCCGTGTCCACCCGGAAGTTCTGGTCCCGTTCGCCCGCGAGGGGCTTGAGGGACGACGATTGAACGCCGAAGCCTTCCCGCAGGATCTGCCTGGCCGCCTGCTCGCCGAAGGCAGGCGGCGCGCTCTCCAAGGGGTCAGGGCGCTTCACCATAGGCCCGAAGGCTATCTTGCGGCCCGCCGACCGGCCACCGCCCGGCCGCGCGGCCGGCTTCCCGCGGGCCAGGGGAACTGGGCATCCAGCCCTACTAGGATCGGACAATGCCCATCCCAGCGGCGTTTGACCTGTCCGGTCGGGTGGCGGCGGTCACCGGGGCGGGCAGTCCCCACGGCATCGGTTTCGCCACTGCGAGGCTGCTCGCCGAACTCGGCGCCACCGTGATGATCAGCGCCACCACGGCCCGGATCCAGGACAGGGTCAGCGAACTGCGCAGCGCTGGTTTCGACGCGGCGGGGATCATCGGCGATCTCACCGATGCCGGCGTGGCGTCCGGGCTTGTGTCGGCTGCACTGGAGCAATGGGGCCGGCTGGACATCGTGGTCAACAACGCCGGCATGATCTCCGCCGCTGACCCCGTGTTCGAGTCCGGCACCGTGCAGTCCATGGACCTGGCGACCTGGCAGGCTGCGCTCGCCCGCAACCTGACCTCCGCCTTCCTGGTCACCAAGGCGGCGGTGCCGGCCATGACCAGCCGCGGCTGGGGGCGGATCATCATGGTGGCCAGCGTGACCGGCCCGGTGATGGCGATCCGCGCGGACGTCGGTTACGCCACCGCCAAGGCGGGCATGGTCGGCCTCACCCGCGCAGCCGCCGTCGACACCGCCAGGCGCGGAATCACCGTCAATGCCGTCGCCCCAGGCTGGATAGCGACCGGCTCCCAGACCCCGGAAGAGCACGGCCAAGGGCAGGCCACCCCGGCTGGCCGGAGCGGCTCACCCGACGAGGTCGCCGCCGCAATTGCCTGGCTGGCCAGCCCCGGCGCGTCCTACGTCACCGGGCAATACCTGGTCGTGGACGGCGGCAACTCGATCGCCGAGCAGCGCGCCACACCAGCGTGATCGCCTCGCGGCCGCCTGGCCCGCGTGGACCCGCACTTTGCCATCTGCCCAGTCACCGGCGACTCCACATCGTCCCCGAAAGGAAGACACGCGACCGCGCCGGTGGCCATAACGACCATTCTGGAACGGCGCGACAGCCAGCCAGCCGACCTCAAATCCGCCCAGAACGGCGGCTCTTTGCGCGGGTGGGTCAGGAGTCGGGGTTGCTCTCTCCGTGACGGCCTTGGCCGGCATCGGTCTCCCGGCCTTGCCGGGTCCGCCGCTGCGGTGGTCACGGAGCCCTGGACGCCCTCGCGTGCGGTGACCTGTGCTGCCGGGGTGCCTGCGGCAGGCGAGCAGATCGGGCCGGGGCACGGACCGGCACCAGGGGCCTGGCGGCCGTAGGCTGTTGCTGGCTACGTCGCGGTGGAGGTGGCGGATGGAGCGTCCGGGCGGGCTCTCGGCTATCGGCAGCACGCCGGTGGTGCGGCTGGCGCGGATGGCCGGTGACGGGTGCGCCGAGGTCTGGGTGAAGATGGAGGCGGCCAATCCCACCGGCTCGTACAAGGACCGGATGGCGCTGGCGATGATCGAGGCGGCCGAGGCCGACGGGCGCCTGCGGCCGGGCCAGCTGGTCGTGGAGTACACCGGCGGGAGCACCGGCTCGTCCCTGGCGTTCGTCTGCGCGGTGAAGGGCTATCCGCTGCGGATCGTGTCCTCCGACGCGTTCTCGGGGGAGAAGATCCGTACCATGCGCGCGTTCGGCGCCGAGGTCGAGCTGATCCCGAGCCCGGAGGGCATCACGCCCGGCCTGATCCCGGCGATGATGCGCCGGGCGGCCGAGATCACCGCGCAGACGGGCGCGTTCGCCACCGACCAGTTCAGCAACACCGACATGGTGGAGGGCTACCGCAGGCTGGGCGGGGAACTGCTCGAGCAGCTTCCCGGGCCGCCGCCGCTCGGCGCGTTCTGCAGCTATGTCGGCACCGCCGGCTGCTTCCTGGGCGTCAGCCGCGCACTGGCCGCCGCCCTGCCCGGGCTGCACCGGGTCGTCGTCGAGCCCGCCGAGTCCGCGGTGCTGTCGGGCGGGCCGCCCGGGACCCACCACATCGAGGGCGGCGGCATCGGCCGGCGCCCGCCGCAGCTGCATCCCGCCGGCTACGACGAGGTCATCGCCATCCCCGAGGCCCGGGCGTTCGCCACGGCCCGCCAGGCAGCCCGCGAGGAGGGCATCTTCTCCGGGCCCTCGACCGGCGCCAACCTGGCCGCCGCGCTGGAAGTAGCCGGGCGGCTCGGCCCCGGCCACCGCGTGGTCACCCTCCAGGTCGACAGCGGCCTGAAATACCTCACCGGCCCGCTCTACTCCTGACCCGCCCGCGCCCGCCCGCG